>JABSRK010000055.1 GCA_013213915.1 Planctomycetota bacterium | reverse complement strand
CCGTGCCGACCTCGGGGATCGGGGTCGCAGCGGCGCCCATCAACGTCCCGCCGGGATCATGGAGGACCCGGCGCCGCTGACGTTGTCGGGGCGTTGATTACGGAGCTGCCCGCAAAAAAAGAACCCCATGAGGCCGGTTGCCGGCCCCATGGGGTCTCTACCCCCGGAGTGCGCGCCGGGGTCGCGATGGTGAACCTACTGAATGAGGTAAGCCGAACCGTCGAACAGCGGGAACTGCATCGAGGTAAAGCCATTGGAGTTGAGGATCATGCCGCCAATGTTCGCGTCCACGACGCAGTCGCTCGCCTGGGCGCTGGCCTGGAGGCCGAGGCCGGTGGCGGCATCGAACGAGACCGGCCCACCCGGGTCGGTGCCGAGGTTGCCGTTCGAGATGCCCATGCACGTCCCTGACACGCCCCACGTTCCGTCGGTCGTGAAGTTCTCGATCGAGTGGCCGTTCGGGCCATGGAACGTGATGTCGTAGCTGGTGACGCCCAGGCCGCCGGTACCCCACTCGGTGACGTTGGCGTACGACGCGACCACCCAGTCGCCAGCGCCCGTGCTGCCGTTGTTGGTTACGGTGACGGTGCCGAAGTTGTTGGGCTCGAGGTCGGACTGGAAGCCCATGCGGGGCTCCTGTGTCGCCCACTCGGTGTAGGTGGCGGTGAAGTCGCTGTTCCCCGCGGTGAAGTTGATCCAGCCGTTCGAACACACGTAGAGGTCCGTGTACGAGGTTCCGTACATGGCGATCGACGTCGAGCACGGATTGAGCGCGCTGAGTAGGACCTGCACGGAGCCGTCATCAGGGAGCGTCACGACCATCGGTGTCGATCCGCCCGGCTGAATGTCCACCTCGCATGCCTGCGAGAGGTCGAAGCCGTCTGCATGTGCGGCGCTCACGACCAACTGCTGGGCGGAGGCGAGGATCGGGGCTCCGGTGGGCACCGCGAAGCTGAACGCGCCGGGGTGCGGAAGGATGTTGAGGAGGCCCGCGAAGTTCGGGGTGCCGCCGTTGAAGTTGAACAGCGAGGGGTGGTTGATGTCGACATTCACCTGCTGGCCACCGCCTGTGGTGAGGTACGCCGGGACGGAGTTGGCGAAGGTGACGGCCATGTCGTAACCAGCGCCAGCAGTGGCGGACGAGTTCAGGATGAGGGAGGTGCCGACGCATCCGAGGCTGTGCGAACCGACGCACGCGCTTCCGGGGCCGCCGTTGATGTCTATTGACGATGCGCTGCTGTTGGTCTCCCAGGGCCCGTTCGGGGCGAGGGAGCAGTTGTCGTAGTGGAGCATGCCGCCGGCCGAGAACAGGTCGAGGCAGGCGATCTCCACGGGACCACCGCCCGCGTAGACGCGGGAGGAGAGGAGCGTGGTGACGTCGTCGGCCGTTCCGAGCACGCCGTCGCTGCCAGCCTGGTCGATGTAGCCGTTGGC
Organism: Planctomycetota bacterium; assembly: GCA_013213915.1. Classification (GTDB taxonomy): domain Bacteria; phylum Planctomycetota. The sequence continues at coordinate 13,469 of JABSRK010000055.1, read as the reverse complement.
TGTGTTCGAGTCCAGGCAGATGTCGTAGCGGATCTGGTGCCAGACGTCTTCAGCGAGGTTGCCGACCGGTGCGCCACCGGTCCCGTATCCGAAGTCATCGTTGACGATGACCGAGCCCGGGTTTGCGGGATCGGGGACTATGGAGTTTTGGCCGGCCCAGCTGGTTGCCGTTCCTGCGTTGTTGTAGTCGTTGAGGAAGATGAAGTAGACGTTGCCCAACGCGAGACCACCTGAGGGGATCCGGAAGTGCGATGAGAGGGTCCAGCCACCGCTGGTCGGGTACGTGGTGTTCGTCGCGCCCGATGCCGCACCGGCGCCGGTCGTCGCGTTTTCCTTCCACGGGTACACGGCGTCCTGGCAAGCCAGGCCGGGTGAGACGTCCAGGTACTGGTCGGATCCGTTGGAACCCGTGCCGGGGCTGTTGACGACAACGCCAGCTTCGATGGGGTTGTTGAACCAGCCATCCCATCCACCGGAGTTACCGACGCTCGTGAGGGAGCAGGGCGCGCCAGGTACGAGAGCCGGGTCCTGGTAGCAGAGATAGCCAGTCCCGTAGGACTCGAAGCCGTCCGACCAAGTTTGGGCGGCACCGACGTTGGCCAGAAGGCCCAGAACGACAAGAGTGAGCAGCTTGCTCGACATGAAATAACTCCTTGATAGCGGACAGGATGCCGCGCGGGGGCAACCGAACCAGCCCGAACCCCTACTGAGGGTCTTCTGAACGTCCGGGTCGTGTTGTCGAGATGCGAGGCTTGAGGGAATAGGGAAACAGTCCACCTACCAGTTCATGCTATCTGGCGTCAGCGTGCAAGGGGAGGATTGGCGTCTTGGCTTCAATCCCGGTGGGTGAGTGCGGAATTGGCGGTATTCCCCGGCAATAAGCCCCAATAATGATGCCGCCTGGCCTCTCTGGAGAGGCCAGGCGGCGCTGGATTGCGACCAACCAGTGCCCGAGATCGGCTACTGCACGATGTAGGCCGAGCCGTCGAACAGGGGGAACCCGATCGATGTCCAGCCGGACGTGTTGGCGAGCATGCCGAACGTGCTCGCGTCGATCACGCTGTCGGTGTTGCTGACGTTGGCCTGGAGGCCGAGGCCGTTCAGCCCATCGAAGCTGACGAGCGCGGGATGAGTCCCGCCACTGCCAAGCGACATGCCGCCGACGACCGGGGTGGCGCCCCAGGTGCCGTCAGTCGTGAAGCCGTTGATCTCGTGCCCGTTGGGCCCGTGAAAATCGACGTTGAAGCTGGTGACGCCGAGACCTCCGGTGCCCCATTCGGTCACGCCGGCGTAGGCGACCGTCATCCAGTCACCGAGTCCGGCGTTGCCGTTGCTGGTCACGGTGACGGTTCCGTAGTTGTTCGGCTCCAGGTCCCCGGCGATACCGATGCGCGGCATCTGGGTCTGCCACTCGAGCGCAGTCGCCGTGAAGTCGTTGCTCCCAGCGGTGAAGGTGACGTCGCCGTTGGATCCGACATGAAAGTCGTTGTAGACGGTGCCGTAGAACACAACGCCCGTATTGGCGCAGTAGGGCGAACCGCCGAGGATGATCTGGACGGAGCTGTCGTCCCCCAGCGTCAATGTCTGGGTCCCACCGGCCGCGAGGATGTTCGCTTGGACCGCCTGCGACAGCTGGAAACCATCAGGATGTCCTGCGTCCACGGCGAGCTGCTGGGCGGCGGCGAGGAGGGGTGCGCCCGTGGGAACGGGGAACGTGAACGCTCCCGGGTGAGGAAGGAGGTTCAGGATGCCCGCGAAGTTCGGCGTGCCTCCGTTGAAGTTGAACAGAGTGGGACTGAAGATGTCGACGTTCACTTGCTGCCCGGCAGCGGTGGTCAGCGCGGCCGGAATCGAGGTCGCGAACGTGACCGCGATGTCGAACGGGGCCGCCGCCGGGGCGCCCGCGTTCAGGGTGACCGTCGCGCCGACGCAGTCGGTGGTGATGGCCGGGCTATACGCGGTCCCGACCGTGCCGTTCAGGTCCAGGGAGGACCTGGGGCTGTTCACCTGCCAGGGGCCGACCAGCGAGCCACAGGCCCCCGGAGGACCGAACGTCCAGGCGAGGATGTCCTGGTCCATGGCGAGGCCGCCGGTTCCGCCTGAGAACCCGGCGTAAGCGAGTCCTCCGGTGAGGGTCAGGCCGGGGAGGGCGACCCCACCGACCGTCGTTGCGCCGGTGGCGAAGTCGAAGGGCACGGAGATGAGAGGCGTGGCGGAGCCGTCCAGGAAGATATCCAGGGTGCCCGGGTTGTAGTTGATGCACATGGTGTGGGCCGCCCCGTCGTTGAGGTCGAACGGGGGGATCGCCTGGGCGATGGAGTAGTACTCGTCCGCCCCGTTCACTGTCGTCGGGATGGTGGGCACCAGGTGGACGCTGATGTGGTTGTCGTTGGGATCACCGAAGTTCCCGTTGTTGTACGGGTCCAACTCGACCACCAGGAGGTTCTGCATGGTGAGCGCCGGGTTCAGCGGTTCGCTGGTCCAGCCCATGGAGCCCCCGGTCCCCGCGAGGGCCGCGGTGCCGTTGGGGTCGTTGTGGATGATGAACGTCATGCCGTCGGCGCCGCTGGCAGGAGCCATCTGGAACACGAACGTGGTCGAGAAGCCGACGGACACCGGGACCTGGCTCTGGTACCAGGCCGTTCCTGCCTGACCGCCCAGGTTGGGTGTTATCCGCAAAACGTTGCCGTTTTGTGCGGCGCTGCCGTTGAGGATCATCCCCGCGGTCGAGCTGAAGTCGGTGTAGGCGATCTGGGCATTCGCGACGGGCGCCAAGCTCATGGCGAGCACGGCAACGAGTAGACAGGCGGTAACTGAGCGCATGGCTGGAACTCCGAGTGCGGAACTACGCTGAGATTGATAGGGGTGTGAGCAGACTGGGGTCCACCGTACCAGACCCCTTGCGGCGTTGCCTGAGCCTCGGCTAACTACCTGCCCAGAGGGGTCAACTCGACCCTGCGAAACTCACAGGCCGCCCCCTCTGCCTGGATTGCGATCTGGCCGCGATCGACGGTGCAGTCGTATCCGTTGTTGACGTGGTCGCCGTTGACCCAGACATCGACGCGGCTGCCGCGGCACTCGATGACCATCTCGTTCCACTCGCCGGGCGCATTCTCGGAGTCGTCGGTGAGGTTCTTGATGCGCCGAGCTTGTCCGGCCTCGACGCCCCACCTCTTCTTCGGGCCCCGTCGCGCCACCATGTCAGGCACCTTGATGTCCTCGCCAATGACCCAGAAGTCACCGGCGTTGCCGACGTGAAGCTGGCACTCGATCGACTGCGGGAACATCTTGTAGAGCCGGCGAGGAACCGACGCGTGGACCAGGACTCCGCAGTTGCCGGGCCTACCGGGCCAGCGGTACTCGACCACGACCCTGTAGTCCCTGAACGACGCATCGGTGATGAGATGTCCTTGCGGGGTTCCCTTGCTGACAAGGATGCCGTCCCGCACGACGAACGACGGGGGGACGTTCTCCTTCCCGTCGGCCTTGGGGACGTCGGTATGCCAACCGGCCAGATCCTTGCCGTTGAAGAGCGCCACACTGTGCGACGTTGATTGGCACGAGGCCAGAGACAGAACGCACACGAGAATGAAGGGTCTCATGCCGCCATGCTGGCGTCCGGGTGGCCCCCTGTCCAGAGGGGCGGGTTCGCCGCCGTTCGCTGCGGTTACGCTGTGGCCATGGCCTGGGTCGTGTACGTGCTGGTGTCCGAGTCGCAGGGGGAGACCTATGTGGGGATCACCACCGACCTGGAGCGTCGGCTCGAGCAGCACAACGGGGAGCAGCCCGGTGGTGCGAAACGGACGACCAGGGGGCGGCCCTGGGAGGTCGGCGCCAGATTCGGCCCGTTCGAGACGCGGTCCGAGGCGCAGCGGGTCGAATACGCGGTGAAGAAGCGCCGGGGACGGGAGCGGCTCGTCCAGCTTCCCACCTGACGAGCCCCCTTCGGGTCAGAGCTCCTTCAGCAACACGTTGCGGAAGCGGATGACGTGAGGCTCGCCGTGGTCCTGAAGCCCGACGTGCCCTTCACCCGGTCGGTCCTTGACCGCGGACTTGTCGAGCATGACGTCGATGATCGCCTGGCCGTTGAGATCGACGCGCAGGTGGTGTCCCCGGCACATGACGATCATGCGGTTCCATTCCCCGGCGGGTTTGGACATGTTGGCGGACGCACCGACGGTGCTGATGATGCCCCCGTGGTCGTGGTGGGTCATGGCCCCCTTCTTCCCGGTCGAGTCGAGGATCTGGCACTCGATGCCCGTGTTGACGGGGCTCTTCAAGTCACCGACGCGGAAGAACACGCCGCTGTTGCCACCCTTGGGGTAGGAGTACTCGACGTCGAGGATGAAGTCCTTGTACTTCTTCTCGCTCCACAGATAGGCGCCGAACCGTTGCCAGCCCTTCTCGCCGGACCGCGGCTCGATCATCAGCGAACCGTCTGTTTGCGGTAGCCAGTTGCCGTCGGTCTTCCAGCCCGAGAGGTCCTTGCGGTTGTAGAGCCGCTTCCAGCCGGCGTCCTCGCCGCGGAGCTCACGAAGACGGATATTGCGCCAACGGACGTCGTAGGGTCCCTGGTTGCGCCCGATGCCGTGGACCTGCAGTCCGATGAACCCGCGTGGGTGCGACTGGTACCGCTTCTCGTGTGTGAGGTCCGAGATCAAGGTCCCGTTGATCCACACCTTGATGTTGTTGCCCACGGCGAGGACCCGGTACGCGTTCCATTCCCCATCCTTCAGGTGCTTGTGGGGCTTGCGGATGTTGTTGGGGGTCATCCAGCCGCCGGCGGCCTCGCCGTAGATATAGCCGGCCTGTGCACCGTTTGCGCCGCTCGCTTCGATTTCCACCTGCGGTCCGTTCACCCGGCCCTGCGGTCCGCCCCGCGTGCGGGACCGGATTTGCACACCCGAGTTCAACCGGTCGTGCACCTTCACGTCGAACACGAGTTCGAAGTCCGAGTAGTCCCGGTTGGTACACAGGAACGAGTTCGGGCTGCCCTCGTTGGTGGTCCCGACGATCGTCCCGTCCGAGACCGTGTACTTCGCGGTGCCGTTGCGCTGAGTCCAGCCGTCGAGGGTCTTGCCGTCGAAGAGGTTGACCCAGCCGTCGGCCTTCGGGACGTTGACGACCTTGAGCTCCTTCTTCGTCCAGACGCCGTTGTTGTCGGCATCCCATGCGGGGAGGAGCTTGTCGAACGCGGCTTGCCACTCGTCCCGCGTGACCGATCCGTCATCGTCGCCGTCCAGGTCCCCCAGGGCCGTCCGGGCGCGTGACCCGGCGAGGTCGAATCGTCCGATCTTCGAAGAGCCGCGCGTCGCCTTCAGGTAACGGCGCAGCGGAGCCGTGATCTCCGCCTTGTCGACGGTGCCGGAGCGATCTGCATCGGTGCTCTCGAAGCCGGCCTGGACGGCTACCCGGAGGTCCTCTTTGGAGTACGTCTCGAGGGACGCGTCGAGGGCGCCCGTGCCGGAGAGCATGTCCCGGACCTGAGAGCTCCGCGTTGCGGTGCGCCCGAAGCCGCCCCGGTCGCCGCCTCCGCCTCCGCCACCGAAGAAGCCGCCCATGGTGCGCCCTTCGGATTTCCCCGCGAGCTGGTCCTTGACCGATTGCTCGCGCTCCTTGAGGAACTCCTGGAGGGCGGCGACGTCGTCTGCCCGCTGGCGGCCGAACCCGCTGAAGCTGCCGAATCCGCGGCGGGCGCGCCCGCCGAGCTCCTCGCTGGCGCGCGTGACGGCTTCGATGCGAGTCGCCTCTTCGGCGATGGCGTCTCGCGCCGTCTCGTGCGCTTGCTTGACCACGGCGGCCATGGCCTTCCCGGAGCACGGTCCTTCGATGATCTCGGCGATGATCTCGCGATAGCGCTTCTTGAATCTCGGAATCGCGAGCATCTTGGTGAATACCGGGACACGGGAGGGGTTCATGATGCTCATGTCGGGGCCTCCGCCGAGCATGCGGCTGAAGCCCCCCAGGCTCAGGTTGAGGTCCCAGGGCACCCAGACCACCTTCTTCGTCTTCTTGGGGACGATGAGGTAGTAGTTGTGGGAGAGGACCAGCGGGCTGTCGGTGTTGACGAGGACGGTCGACACGGCCGTGTAGCGGAGGAAGGATTCCACGTCGAGGACCTCCTCGACGGCATCGGCGAGCGCATCGCCCTCTTTCTCCTTGAAGAGGCGTGCGAGTTCGATGACGGGCCGGGCCATCTCTTCGGTCGCCGTCGACTTGGGGACGTACAACCGTTCGTAATCCTCATTCCACTTGTCGCCACGGTACGCGAGGGTCTCGCCTTCGGGCTTCATGATGAGCCCGCCCCCGACCGTTCGCTTCGCGAACACGGAATCGATCTGCTCGACGACGGTGTACAGACCGAGGTACGTCCGCTCGACCTCACCGGGGATCGTCAGGTAGACGCGCGCGTAGCACACCCGCGGAGCATGCACGCCCGCGTCGCGGTAGAGCTGGTAGGAGGACCCGTCCTTGATCTGCGTCCCGTCGAGTGCGTTGCAGTGCAGGTTCAGCTTCAGAAGCCCGAGGAAGTTGCCCGTGCGATCGTGACGGTTGAAGTCGAGCTTGAATGAACGCTTCAACGTGCCGTTGGTCGAGGAGAAGGTGGAGTTCCCCTTGAACCGCACGCCGATTCCCTTGAGCACGGATGACCCGATCGCCACATCCCCCTTGTGGTACGGGAACGTGCCGTTCATGCGCAGCATGGACTGGCGGTCGCCACGGACGGGGAACATCTGGGTCCAGTCGTCCCGCGCCACCGTGAGGTGGATGGTCCACAGCTTTTGCAGGCCGAAGAAATCGTCCTGACTGGCCGGGGCTGACGGGGCCTGAGCGGGGGAGAAGAGGGCGAGAGCGAATGTGGCGGCGATGAGCCGGAGGTGGTTGGGGCGCATGCCCGTAGAACCTACCGGAAGGCGCTCGGTTTCACGATCCTGCAATCGTTCGCTGATGGGCGCCGTGTACCAGCCAGGAGGCCCCAACATGCGAGAAATGTCACGTAGATCAGCCATCGGCTCGGTGGCGGCGTCCCTCCTGGCAGGGGGCGCGCTGGGGAGCGCAGGAGGCCAGGCGCCCCCTGCAGGAGGCGTCAAGGAGATGACCCTCGAGGAGTTCAAGGCCATGGAGGGCTCGGAGGCCGCGTCCGGTCTGTTCTCTGGAATGCGTCCCGGCAGCTTCACCCGCTGCCACAAGAGGATGCGTGTCGAGCAGGGCATCTGGATCCCCGAATTGGTCCCGGTGTTCGCCAAGCTCGACGGCTTGCTCGGCAATGATCGGGGATGACCTCCTCCGGGCCGCCGCCGCGAGCCTGGCGGGCGGGCAGAAGAGCATCGCTGCCGAGATGAAGCGGCTGGTCGCCGCGTCCGGCCATCCGGTGGCGGCGACCCTGGATTACTCCGACGATGCGACGTTTCTCGACCCAGCACTCTTCGCGTACTTCATGGACCCAGCGGACGGGGTCACGCTGGACGACGTACTTGGGGGGTCGGCGCCGTGTTTCCCGTCGGACGTGAACGTGGGTGCAGCGGGTCCTCGTGTGGTCACGACCCCGCATGTGGACGCGGCGTTTCAGGTCCTCGCCCGCGTCACTCCCTTGCTCCACGAGTGCCTGACGGCCGTGATCCGACGGGTCATCGTGTTCGCATCGGACGAAGGCGACTCCTTCGCATCCCCGTCCGCCCACGGCGCCGTGTTCCTCCGTCCGCCCCCGGATGCCGACGAGGTCTTCTTCATCGAGGACCTGGCGCACCAGGGCGGTCATGTGATGCTGACGGCGATCACTGTCGATGGTGACGCTTGTTTCGCCATGGACTCCGAGCGGTCCCTGGCGGACCTGACCGGTGAGCCCGACGATGGCCGCACCGTCTACGTCGCGTTTCACGGGTTGTTCACGGAGTGCCTGATCAGCATCGCGCTCCACGCATGCCTCGAAGCTGGCGTGTTCAAGGGAAGAAAGCGGCACGAGGCCGCCGGCCGCCTGTCGTTCGCCATGCGCCGCCTGCAGCTGGACCTGCCGGCCCTGCGGCAGGCAGGCGTCATGACCGAACAGGGCGCCGCCATGGTCCGGTCGTTCGGCGAGGTGTTCGACCAGGTCTTCGCACGTGCTGGCGACCTGATCGCGGCCTGCGACCTCAGCAACCAGCCGTACACCTTCAGCTACGAGCGATTCGTCGAACGGAATGACGCGGCCCCCGCCAGCGCGCGGGCCTGATGCCCGGGCCCCTATCTCGCTGAAAGGTCGGCGCAGACGATCTCCTCGTCGTTGCGCGCGAACACGTGTCGGTAGGCGAATGCGGGATGGGACCAGCAGACGCCGCCGCGTCGGTTGAGCTGGGCGCGGGTCGGCTTGATCAGGAGACCGCGGTCGATCTCCTTGAAGCCCTTGGGCGACAGGTCAGCGATGATCAACTCGCCACGCTCGTTGAACATCCACGTACGCTCACCGTTCTGCACGAAGTGGATGGTGGCCCAGCGGCTCTTGGGTACGGCGGTCAGGTCCTCCCACACGCGGTCGCCGCTGTCCAGCTTCAGGCACCTGAACTCTCCGTAGCTGCAGACACCGTAGGCGTGGCCGTCCTTGAGAAAGGGCGTGGCGATGATGGTGTGGAGTGAGTCCGTGCTGCGTTCGTTCTGGCCGCGACGTCGCCACACCTCGGTGACCTTCAACTCCTCCTTGTGGATGCGCAGCATGAGCGATCCGTCGTAGAAGCCGGAGAAGAACAGGAGATCCTCGTGGAGAACGGGAGAGGCAACGCCGAGGGGCATGTTCTTCGCCTTGAACGGGACATGCCATAGCAATTTCCCCGTCGCGGGCTCGACCCCGACGACACGGTCGCCCGTCCAGCAGACCAGCACACGCTGCCCGTTCTGGTCGATGACGATCGGTGCCGAGTAGTTGCCGCGATCCGAGAGACCGCGCCAGCGTTCTTCCCCGGTGGAGGAATCGAATGCGACGAGGTAGGCACCTTCCTTGCCCGAGACGGGGACGATCAGCAGACCGCCCTCCAGGATCGGAGACGCGGCGATGCCCCAGATGGGCATGCGGATCTCGTACTCCTCGAGCAGATCGTGTTTCCACAGGACCTTGCCCGACTTCGCTTCGAAGCATCGCAGGTGCCCCATGGTGCCGAGGCTGTACGCGCGGTCGTTGGTGACGAGGACCGAGCAGCGCGGCCCCGCCTTGTACGAGACGCGGTAGACGCTCGGGTACGTATGGGTCCACAGGATCTTGCCCGTCTTCCAATCAAGGCAGTGAACGCGTTCCAATTCGTCGGGGTCGTCGAGGCGGTCCATGACGTACACCCGTCCGTTGGCGACGGTCGGGCCGCAATAGCCCGCGCCGATGGAAGTCCGCCACTTCACGGGGATCTCGTCAGGGAGGGAGTCGGTGACTCCCTCCTCGTGCCAGACGCCGTCCCGGTGCGGGCCGCGCCACTGGTGCCACTCACTGAGTGATTGCGATATCGCCGAGGCGGCGACGAGGACAACGAGGAAAATCGTGCGCATCAGGGGCCTTGGGCTGGAGTTGCCGCTGAAATCGAGGATGAACGCGACCTGGAAGCCGACGAGGGGAAAGAGGATGTTCGATCGCTTCGGAGAACCCCCAGGGGTTTTTGGTGATGGCGCGGGGCCACCGTCGGCGTGCCAGGGTACGCGAAGATGGCGGATACGGCGGGCCAGGACCTGATGGCAAAGAGAAAGGCCGGGGTGGGCACCCCGGCCTTTTCCCTACCCCAACGAACTCACCGATCAGTTGCCGTAGTACTGCGCCATGTTGGGCACGCCGGCGCTGATGGCGGTGAAGTTGGTCGTGGTGCCGGTCATGTCCCACGGGTTATTGATGCCCGCGGTGTAGTACGGCATCGTCCCGTTGGTCAGCCCGTACCACTCCCAGAACGCCTCGTTCACAGCGCCGAAGTACGGCGTGCCCGGGAGCGCGGAGAGGTTCATCTGAGGCGGCCAGCCGGCCGCCGGAATGATGTTGCCGCCCGGGGAGATGCCCATCAACTGGTCATACACCATGGCGCCGTTGAACGGGTCATGGTTGATCTGGATGTCCCCCGTGATCATGTTCATGACCAGTTGGAAGGTGTGTCGCCCACCCGCGTTGGCCCACTCGGCCATCTCGATCCAGTCGACCGTCAGCGTCGGGAACGGCGTCAGGCCGCTCTGGTCCACGGTCACCGTGATCATGGCGCCGAAGAAGGCCTGGTCCAGGTCCGTCCAGAACGGCGCGATGCGCGGCTGCTGGGTGCGGAATTCGGTCGGCGTCGGGGTGAAGTCACCGCTGGCGCTGCCGAACGTGACGTTGCCGTCCGTGTTGACGAACATCCGGGTCCACGTGTTCGAGTAGTACGGGAACGTCATGCCGTACGGCGAGAAGGAGAACAGCGCACCGCCGTTGTTCGGAGACGAAATCGGGACGACCGTCAGGCCCTGGGACACGGTGACCCCCGACGCGGCGGTCAAGGTCGTCGCATAGATGGGCACGGTGGGGTCGGCCACCAGGCTCTGGAACGCCGCCTGCGTGCCGATGGGCGTGGTCGCCGGCAAAACGACGCTGCTGTTGAAGCTGCCCGTCGGGCCGGTGTTGAACACGGTCGGGTTCACGATGCCGTCCAGCAGGATGAAACCGCCCACGTTGATGTCCACGTCGAGCAGCTGGCCACCCAATACGGGCCAGCCAGCGGGGCTCAAGCCAGCGGCGCCGAACAGCACGAACGGTGCGTTCGGGGTCAGGCTGCTGATCACCACGTTCTGTGGGAGGCCACGCGGGAGCGAGACGCCCGCGATTGGGTATGGAGGCCCGGCGACGCCGTTGACCTGCATGGAAGCGTTGTACGAATTCGGCTGCTGGGCCGTGACGAATCCGGCGAGCAGCAAGACGGCGATCAGAGGTGAAATCGAGAGCTTCATTCCTGACGTCCTCCGAGACAACTTGGGGAGCGCCGAGCCCCTGATTCCGCCCCACCGAATGGTGCGGGCCGCGAAAGCGACGAGGGAGCAGCGCTCTGGATTTTAGGCAACATCCGGCCCGTCAAAAGGGGCTGCGTCCAGCCCAAACATACGGATCGATTCGTGAATTTGAGTCACGACTGTAGCTATTGGGGGCTCGCGGGACCGACGCCCTCATCGTCTTGCGCCGTCCAGACGCTCTCATAACCATCTTTCAAGGAACGGCTTGAGTCGGCCCGCACCGTCAGGCCAGCGCTGTCGAAATACTCCAGCAACGGGATCACGTATTTCCGTGTCGCCCCGAAGAGGTCCTTCGCCTGGTTGGACGGCAACGCCCCGTGCTCCTGGCACCAGGCGACAACCTGGTCCCGCGCGGTCCGGATGACGTCCCGGTGAAGCCAGACCCCCTTGTCGATCTGGACCACCCTGTTCCACCCCTGGAGGAGTGTGAGGATGTTCTCCACCCGCTTCAGAGGTTTGTCGAGCTCTTCAGCCAGGACCTTCACGCTCGGCGTCGCAAACCCACCGGCCTGGAAGGCACCCTCGATGACCCCGAGCAGTCGACGGTCCTCCTTGGACAGCCCGCCCTTGAACGCCTTGAGGCGGAACATGGCGCGCTGCTCCTCGACGAGCTTCGACGCGCGCGCGGCCTCAAGGAAGGTGCCAACGACACCCGGCGGGTGTTTCATGTGCGACGCCACCGCCTGCACCTTGAAGCCAAACGGATAGTGATCCGCCTCGTGCAGCGCGAGCAGCGCCTTTTGGGCCTCGTCCGATCCGCGAGCGACCATGTCCGCGTGCATCACGTGCTTTCTGTCCTTCAACTCGATGACGCGGCCGGCGGTGAGGAGCGACTGAAGGCCCTCGGCCAACTTGGCGGGGGTGTCCTTCACCAGCAGGGCGAGACGGTCCCTGGGTACGGGATGGAGTCCCTCCGACCGGATCACATACTCGAGGTATGCCTCCCGGTCGCCCAGGTGCTCCTCCTTGCCCTTCATGTTCTCCGTGATCCAGTCGCGAAAACGCTTGAACCGGTAACGCGTCTCGCCGAGTACGAGCCCGCCGCCGAGCGTCCGCTCGGGCGACGCTAATCGAAGAAGATAGTGGTCGCCCGGCGCGACGACGACCGGATCATCGAGACGAATCTGAACGAGCGCATCCGCGCCCGGCTCGAGCCGCTTCGCGTCGAGGAGCACGAGACGCCCCAGAGCCTCCGTGCATCCGACGTGGAAGCGCACCGGTATGTTGTCCTTCAACAACCCCTTCCACGACGGAAGCAGGCTGAAGCGCGCCTCGACGAGACGTGTCGAGGAGAAATATCCAGGAGCCGCAATGACGTCGCCGCGATGGACGTCGCGCCAGCCGATGTCCGAGATGTTGATGGCCGTCCGCAGCCCAGCGCCGCCCTCCTCGGCGGGCTTGTGATGAACGTGCAGGCCCCGGATCCGACACTCCAGTCCCTGCGGAAGGAGTTGGAGCTGATCTCCGACACTCACGCCTCCCGACAGCGGCACACCCGTGACGACGGTCCCGTGCCCCTTGATGGTGAAAGCGCGCTGTATGGGCATACGGAAGACACCGTCCCAGTCGCGCGGAGGGATGTCGAGCACCATGGAGTGAATGACCTCCCTCACCTCTTCCAACCCCTCTCCGGTGATGGACGAGCAGCGCAACACGGGCGCCCCTTCGAGGAAGGTGCCAGCCACGAACTCCTTCACCTCCTCCTCCACCAGCTCGACCATGTCGGAATCGACCATGTCGACCTTCGTCACCACCACGCATCCACGCTGCAAACCGAGGAGCGTCATGATCTCCAGGTGCTCGCGCGTCTGCGGCATGACGCTGTCATCCGCCGCGATGACGAGCATCACCATGTCCATTCCGGATGCGCCGGCCACCATGTTGCGGATGAACCGTTCATGCCCCGGCACATCGATGAGGCCCACGTCCACACCCTCCGGAGTCTCGTACTCCGCGAACCCGATGTCGATGGTCATGCCTCGGTCCTGCTCCTCCTTGAAGCGGTCCGGGTCCGTACCCGTCAACGCCTTGACGAGGCTCGACTTGCCGTGGTCGATGTGCCCAGCCGTCCCGAGGACGGCGTGGGCGACGTGGGTGGCCTGGCTCATGGTGCTCCGAATCGACGAGATGGACGGGGGCAGGATGATACCGTGCCAGCCGTGCGATCAACGCCGTGGCGCATTCCGGAACGAAACCCGGCAGCTGACCGGGAACTCGCGACTCAGCTCGGTACGAGCCCCATGCTCGGGGCTCTCCTGAGAAACCGCGGTCTCACCGACGTCGCTCGGGCGCGGGCGTGGCTCGATCCCAGGCTCCGCGACCTCTCCCACCCCACTGACATCCTGGACCTGGAGCGGGCGGCCGAGCGGGTCCGGCGTGCATGCCGCGACAAGGAGCGGATCGTCGTCTACGGCGACTACGACGTCGATGGGATGACGGGCACCGTGATCCTCATGAACTTCATTCGTCTGGCCGGCGGACGGGTCGATCACTAC
>JABSRK010000549.1 GCA_013213915.1 Planctomycetota bacterium | reverse complement strand
CCTGGACACGGTGCTGGTCCCCCACGCCGCCACCTCGGGCATGGGCCTGATCAACGCATCACCGCTGCACATGGGTGTCCTCTCCTCCGAAGGCCCCCCCGAGTGGCACCCGGGCGGGGATGACATCAAGGAGCCCGGGCGCAAGGTTATCGAGTTGTGCGACACCCGCGGCGCCAACGCGTCCCAGGTGTCCCTGCGCTTCGCCCTCGATCACCCCACCCTGACCTCCACCCTCTGCGGCATGAAGACCCGCGCCCAGGTGGATCAGAACCTGGCGATCCTCGACATGCAGAACGATCCGGCGCTGCTCGCCGAGATCGCCGACCTCGTCGCTCCCGTCAAGAACCGCACGTGGCCGGAGGGCTTGCCCGAGAACAACCCCTGAGGCCAGTCCGAGAGGCTGCATCCAAACCTGCTATGCCATGGGGCGTCGGGTGCTGGCGCCACCGTCACCCGAACTCGGAATCAGCGCTTCATGCGGTTGAGCAGGACCCAGGTGCCGTCCTTGCCCGCCATCGCTAGGTCGGGGCGGCCGTCACCGTCGAGGTCGCCGGCCCGGATCTGGAGTCCGGTGCCGACCTTTCCCTCGTCGATGGTGTGGCGGGTGAATCGCCCGTTGGCGTCGAACGTGTACGCGTACAGGCACGGCCGGTCCTTGCCGCCCGGGTCGTTGCCGCTGTGCGCGCGGACGCGCTTGCCGGTGACGACCTCGTCACGGCCGTCGCCGTCCAGATCGGTAAGCAGAAGCGCGTGCGCCTGGGACCACGACCGGTCGATGAGGTGACGCTTCCAGAGGGTCTTGCCGTTGACGGGCACAAGCTGCTCTTCCCAGTGAAGCCCGAAGTCGTGACCGCGACCCCAGAGGAGGTCGTTGCGCCCGTCACCATTCACATCCACCACGAAGATAGGGCAACCGGCGCCGGAGAGCTCGAAGTCTCGGTGCAAGGACCAGGGAGCGGTGACAGTGGCCGAAGCTCTCGGTTGCTCGTACCAGCCACCCTGAAACACCACGTCGGTGCGGCCGTCCCCGTTGACGTCGCCGAAGCCCATGCCGTGACCGTTGGCTGGACCGATCCGGCGCGGCGTCGGCGCGGTGTTGGCATCGCCATCCAGGCTCCAGGTCCGCAACGGCGAACGCGGATTCCACGAATTGACGATCCACTCCGGCCTTCCGTCTCGGTCGAGGTCACGCAGAAACGTAATTTCGTTCGCCGTTCCCGCCTTCAGCAGCAACTGCCCCTTCCACAGTCGGCCGTCAGCCAGCGCCCCGGCGCCCGGATTGCGAAACCAGTGCACCTCGGGTCGGGTGAACGAACCCGAGACGACATCGAGCCAACCGTCTCCGTCAACGTCATGGATGTGATCGCCATTGGCGTGCGCGTAGTCGGGCGGCATCTCGTCGATCGCGCGCAGCGGTCGCGAGACGAAGGTGGGGCCGCGGTACCAGTTCCGCCCGGCGACGAGGTCGAGCTTCCCGTCGCGATCCACATCGACGATGGCGCACCCTTCGTTGCTGTCGACGCACAGGCGGCGCTTCTCGAACCCCCAGGGATCACCGACCTTCACCTGCCCAGCCGTGAGGCCGCACAACAACAACACCGCGAGGATGTCGCCGCCCCGTGGTACGAGAGCCCCCAAAGGGGGGAGCACCGAAGGAAGAAAAGGAACTCGAGGAATCACCTCGTTACCTCCGTGACCAGGAGCGTCTCCATCCGCACACTGACGGCGAAGCGTTCACACCGCGCCGAGCGGGATCTTCTTCTTGTCGGGGGCCTTCTTGTCGGGCTTCTTCACCGGCGGCAGCTTGGCCTTCCACTTCGCCGCCTCTTCCGGCTTGCCCCACCGCTCGTAGAGATCGACGAGATACCTGATGGACGTGACGACTGACGGGTGCTTGGCTCCGAGCACCTTCACGTAGCGCTGGTAGGCATCGAGCAGCATCGGTTCCGCCTTGGCGTAGGCCTTTTGCTTCGCCAGGCAAATAGCGAGCTCGCGCTGGGCCTGGATCGAGTGCAGATGTTCCTCGCCCAGGACGCGGCGGCATCCCTTGAGGACCTGCTTGAAGAGCGAAAGGGCCAGGTCGT
>JABSRK010000548.1 GCA_013213915.1 Planctomycetota bacterium | reverse complement strand
CGCGTCCGCCTCGAGCATGGAAAGGACCTCAGCCCGGCTGCGCCTGGGCACAGAGGCGGCGAGACGACGAGCCTGGCGGCGGATGAGGGAATCGACGGTGGGGCAGTTCATGGGGTCCTCTGCTAGAGTGCATCCGCGTGTCGGGGGTCCCAACACTCGATGTATCTGGGCGATGATGACGTTCCTTCCTGACTGATCTGAACCAGGCCGGTCTCGACGAGCCGACGCAGCAAGCCCTCGGTCTTGCGTGCGGACAGGCTCCACATGCGCTGCAGGAAGCGGCTGGAGGCTGCGAACGGCCGGTTCATGCGCTTGTCGGCATGGCGCCAGAGCAGCAAGACGGCCAGCTCTTCGGCCTCGGTCTCGCAGACGTCGAACGCCTCGACCGGGAGGGTCATGTAGGGGCGCTTCACAGGCTGCCATCCTTCCCGGCATACCCGGGGTCTAGCGCCCGATGCAGGCCGCGATCGGAGTGGATGTGGTGCAGGGCCAGGCCGTACACCCGAGCCTCCGGAAAGCTGCGGAACGGGCCAAACTTGAGGTCGCCAGCGTTGAAGTAGAGCCGCCAACGGAAGGAGGGCTCCTCTCGCACCAGCACGCCCCAGGGCATGACGATGGTCATCGGGCTGCTCTTCGTCCGCTTGTGCGCGTCCACAGCACCTTGGTCGCGGTATTGCTGCCACCAGCAGACGGCATCGTGAGCATCGGCGCGCGCTGATGCCTGAATGCGCGCGTCGACCTTCTCCCAGGGCAGCCACTTGGCGCCGGGCACGTCGATCATCTTGGTGCCGCCACCGATCACCGGCACTTTCACCGGCTTGTGCTCGACGATCCGGACGTGGGTAGCCGCATCGCCGCGCTTGTCGCCCAGGGTGTGGTTGTCCAGACGACACCACCACGTGATGACGCGACCACTCTCGGCACGAGTGACCTCGTGCTCCCCCAGGCGCCGACCCCACGCGTTGATGGTGAACGACTGGCCGCCGCCCTCCACGAAGGTGTCTCCCAGGCGAGGATCAGCCTTCGGGTCGCGCTGGGCCACGAGATCATCGACGGTGATCATGGGGCTACCCCCCACAGACCCGACGCGATATGCAGACTGTACAGAGTGACCATCGAAGCGCTCTCTGATGGTTGCTCCGAGCCCCTGATGTTCCAGCATCGGGGGCTCGTGCGTTGTACCTTCCGGTAACCCGCCCACCTGTTCAGTGCCGCCCTTCTAAGCCTGCAACGGATCAACCCGCACCCCCGCCGAACAGGCCGATCTGGGTGGGCTTCTTGCTCTTCGCCTGGACCACCTTGAGCAAGTCATAGACGCTCATCTTGTGCAGCGTCGGGGAGTTCGGATTGCCTCCGCACACGCCACACAGAGGGCGGTTGCAGGTCAGGTAGGCGATGGCACCTTGCTGCCTCACCAGCTTGTACCGGCGGGCGTGGAGGTCGTAGGTCGAGCCGAGGGGCAGCGGCGGCACCTGGACCGGGCTCAGGCCTCGCACGCGCCAAGAGAAGCCCGAGCGGGTGCTGGTGTGCGTCCGACCCTTGGAGCTCGCCCAGATGACCAGGTCGTGCTCTCGGACGAGCCCCGGGAGGATGCCGCGCGTCACCTCGAGGACTGTGATGTGCCGATCGCCCTCGGCGTAGGTGGTGCCGGGGGTCATGCGGCACCTCGCATCCGCGCCAGCTGCAGCACGGTCCAGAGCCGCTGCTCGAGCGGCACCTCGTCCGCCTTGACCTCGGCGACGACCCGGGCACCCTGCGCCACAGCCACGATCCGGCCGTCGTCGCACATCAGCACCTCGGAGCCAGGCCCGATCTCGTCCGTGATGGCGGAGAGCAGGGCGGAGACGGTGGTGAGGAGGTCGGCGGCGCTCATCGGCTGCACACCAGCGGCCCGGTGAGGCACGTCATCACGCCGGCCCAGAGCGCTCCCAGGACGGCGGCGGTGGTCATGTCGGCCCCGAGACACATCGGCAGGGCCGCACCCCCGAGGAAGACGACGAGGGCCTGCAGGAGGAGGTAGCGGGCGCCGTGGGTCATGCCACACCCCGCTCTGAGCGGTCGGCGGGGTCCCGAGATACCGAGCACGCGACC
>JABSRK010000547.1 GCA_013213915.1 Planctomycetota bacterium | reverse complement strand
GACCTGATCTACCGCTGGGAGCAGTTCGATACGGGTCCGGCGGGTGCACCCAACTCCCCTTCGGGCAACGCGCCGCTCTTCCGCTCGTTCCCCGCCAGTTCGGGCCCGAGCCGGACCTTCCCGCAGTGGAGCGACATCCTGAACAACACCCAGACGATCGGCGAGCTGCTACCGGACTACACACGCAGTCTGACGTTCCGGTTTACTGCCCTCGACAACCTTGCCGGCGGTGGAGGCGTCGACCACGACAACCTCTCGTTCGACGTCACGGACACCGCGGGACCGTTCCTCGTCTCGCACCCCAACACCGCAATCTCGGTTACCGGCCTCGACGTTGAGACCGCGACCTGGAACGTCGCCGGCACCACCGCGGCGCCGGTCAACTGCGCGAACGTCGACATCCTGTTCTCGGACGATGGCGGCGTGTCTTTCGCGACGACCCTGCTCTCGTCGACCCCCAACGACGGGTCCGCAGACATCGTCATCCCCAACGTGACGACCTCACAGGCGCGCGTCCAAGTCGCGTGCAGCGACAACGTGTTCTTCGACGTGGGCGACACCGACTTCACCGTGACCGCGCTATCCGCACCGACTTTCACGATCGAGGTGACACCAGATCCGCAGACGCTCTGCGTGGGAGAGACGGCGGACTACCAGGTCGACGTGGGCAGCGTGCTGGGCTTCTCGGATCCGGTGGACCTGTCGGTCAGCAGCGTGCCCAGCCCGGCCTCGGCAGGCTTTTCGACTGATCCGGTGACACCGCCGGGGATGAGCACGCTCACGCTCTCCAATACTGCCGCGCTCTCCGTCGGTTCGTACAGCCTTCAGGTCACCGGACAGAGCGGCGCCACCGTGGCGAACGTGAGCGTAGGCCTCGACGTCTCGTCTGGAGCGCCCGCCGCGCCCTCGATCCTGGCTCCGGCCATCGGTGCGACCGGAATCTCCGTGAGCCCGACACTCAGCTGGTCCGCCGTCGCGGGGGCAACCGCGTACAGCGTCGAGATCGCCACCGACGCCGCCTTCACCAGCATCGTCGACAGCGGCTCGGGAGGTGCGACAACCTTTATTCCGGGTAGTCCGCTCGACATCGCCACAGGCTACTTCTGGCGCGTGATTGCCTCGAACTCATGCGGAGCGTCGTTCCAGGCCACGGGCAGCTTCGTGACCGATTCGTCGTTGTCGACTTGTTCTTCTCCCAGCCTGGCGATCCCCGACGGAACGGGCGTCCCTGTCTCGGACGCCATCGTCGTGGGCGTTGCGGGCACCATCACTGACGTTGACGTGCCGCTCGACGTCACCCACACCCATATCGGAGACCTGACCGCGAGCGTGGAGCACGGCGGCACCACTACCACGGTTACGCTTCTCGACCGCCCCGGGCTCCCGGCGATCGATTCCGACTTCGGGTGCGGAGAAAGCGACATCGATGCCGTGCTCGACGACGAGGGCGGCTCGGCAGCCGAAGATGCCTGCGTGGCGACGCCACCCGCCATGTCTGGGAACCTCGCTCCCACCGGCTCGCTCGACGACTTCGACGGAATGGCGTCGAACACGACCTGGACACTCGACATTGCGGACAACGCGAATGTGGATCAGGGGACGCTGAACAACTGGTGTGTCGACATCCGCTACGCCATCGCACTCACTGACGGCGATCTCGACGGCGTGCCCGACATCATCGACAACTGCCCGGTCGATGCGAACGCCGACCAGGCCGACCAGGACGGTGATGGCCTGGGGGCGCCGTGCGATTCCGACATCGACGGCGACCTGATGCCCAATGCCTGGGAGACTGGCTTCGGGCTGAACCCGCTGGACCCGTCCGATGCCGATGAAGACCTCGACGGAGACGGTCTCACCAACCTCGAGGAGTTCCAGGGCGGCACCGATCCGACCGTCGGTGGGGTCTGCGGCGACGGAATCGTCACGACGGGCGAGACCTGCGACGACTCGGGCACGACACCGGGTGACGGCTGCGATGCGTCCTGTCAGATCGAGTCCGGCTGGATGTGCAGCGGCACCCCGTCGACGTGCGCCGAGGTCTGCGGCGACGGAATCGTCACGACGGGCGAGACCTGCGACGACTCGGGCACGACACCGGGTGACGGCTGCGATG
>JABSRK010000546.1 GCA_013213915.1 Planctomycetota bacterium | reverse complement strand
GCGCAATGTGCAAGGTCTTCGCCACCGACACGGCGATGTCGGTCACCACCAACGCGGTACAGGTATTCGGCGGAGTCGGTTACCTGCGGAACTATCCCATCGAAAAATACATGCGCGACGCCAAGATCACCCAGATCTACGAGGGCACCAACCAGGTCCAGCGCATGGTCATCGCCCGCAACCTGTTGAAGGAGGCGGCGCGGTTCGAGTTCCTCGACCCCTACATCCCGACCGAAGTCCAGGACGTCTACGAAGGCTGACCGCGGACGGATCGTCAGGCGTCGGCACCGTCCTCGAGATACGGTTCGAATGCGACGCGGATGTCGTCCGGAATGGTGACGCTCTTGAAGTGGTCCATGCGCACGCAGACGGTCGTCGAACGGGCCTCTGAGCGGAGTGCATCCTCCCCGACGACGCGAAACTGCCAGCGAAAGTCGATGGACTTGCGTCCCCGCTTGCGCAAAGTCATGGCCACGTCCCGGTCGTGACCGTACGGGAGGGGCTGGCGCCACTCCCCCTCGGTTCGAACCGTCGGGAAGCCCAGATTGCGGTCTTTCAAGAGCTCTGCGTAGTGCAGTCCGAGCGCTTCCTTGACGAACCCCTCCATGGAAACGTGGCACAGGTGGAAGAGCCGCGGGAAGTAGAGAATCCCGGCGATGTCGGCGTCGCCGAAGTCGATCGGGACGGTCTGGCGATAGACACGACCGCTCACTTGAGGAGCCCCTGGATCTGCTTGAACGCAGCGACGTCGCAGCGTTCCATCCACTCGAAGAGCAACGACTCGACGCAGGTGATGACAGCGCCCGCCTGCTCCAGCCTGCGCAAGGCGACGTCACGGTTCGCCGGGGCGCGCGTCCCGACGCCGTCGGCGACGACCTGGACCGCGTAGCCGTCGGCGAGAAGGTCGAGGGCGGTCTGCATGACGCAGATGTGCGCCTCGACACCGCAAACGACAATGGTCGCGCGTTCCAGTCCGCGCAGCCGTGACTGGAAACCGTCATCGCCGGCGCACGAGAACGTCATCTTCTCCAGCACCGGCGCGTCGCCGGCGGCGTCCTTCAAACCCTGCACAGTCGGACCGAGCCCCTTGGGATACTGCTCGGTCACGATCACGGGGACCTGAAGAATACGCGCACCATGCACCAAGATGGCGAGCTGTCGCTCGAGCGCCTCGGCGTCGGTGATCACCTTCCACAGACGCTCCTGGCAATCGATGACCACCAGTGCGCTGTCGCCCGCGCGGGCGACCGTCGGATGACGGGTGTCCATGTGGGCAGGTTAGCAGCAGCCCGTATCGGGCGTGCAACAGCCTCCAGGCTGCGCGGTGGGCGCGTCGTGGCCGAAGGTCTCGGACGTCCCTACGGTGTGGAAGCCCTCCCACACGATGCCGCCGGGGTCGGTGATCCACGCCTTGTCGGACTCGGCGTAACAACAGGTCGTCTGCCCCTCGTCGAGGACCGTGGCCCCTGTCCCCTTGAACCGGCTCCGAACCTCCGCGAGCTCGGCCGTGTCCTCGACCTGGATGCCCAGGTGGTTTACGCCCGGCGCCGCGCCGCGGGCCGCGATCGCGAAATTCACCCGGGGATCATCGAGCATCCACTTGGCGTAGTCGTCCTTGAGCACCGTCGGCTCGGCCCCGAACAGCGTGGCGTAGAAGCTCACCGATGCCCCCAGGTCGTCCACCGACACGTTCACGTGCATGCGCTTCATGTTCCCTGCCTCGAATCGTGGCCTGTTCCCCAGCCCGCTCGCTCCGGATCTTGGATGCCCGATGCGACCGACGTCTCGGTGAGCGAAGGGGCGAGCGAAACCCGACCGATCAGAAGATGACCTGGAGCTGGAGCCGCAGGCGCCACTCGTCCGTGTCCTCGAAATCCCCCTCGTGGTCCTCGATGCGCCCGAAGTCCATCTGCAGCTTGAGGTCGTGGGCGCGCCAGAAATACCCCAGCACCACGAGATACTCACGGCGCGCGGAGTTGCCGTTGCCGTTGTGTTGCCAGTCGATGTTCGCCGCGCGAACCGCAATCTCGAAGGTCTCGGGGACGACGAAGTAACCGAGCTGGGCGAGCCAGCCCAGCGCCTCGTCGTCACGGGGCGTGTCGTCGAACTCCGAATAGTGG
>JABSRK010000545.1:441-2124 GCA_013213915.1 Planctomycetota bacterium | reverse complement strand
CATCGACCTGCTCCCGACCATCGCCGCACTCATCGAGGCCAAGCCGCCGAGCCACAAGATCGACGGCAAGGACATCCGGCCGCTGCTGTTCGGCGCGGAGGGCGCGCGATCACCGCACGAAGCGTTCTACTGCTACTACGGCGGCGGTCAACTCCAAGCGGTCCGCGACCGGCAGTGGAAGCTGCACCTCAAGCACCGCTACCGCACCATGGCGGGCAAGCCCGGAGGCACCGGCGGGAGTCCGAATCCGTACAAGCAGGCCGAAATCAACGTATCCCTCTTCGACCTGAAGAACGACATCGGCGAGGAGCGCAACGTCATCGGCGACCACCCCGAAATCGCGGCGCGCCTCATGGAGCATGTCGAGCGCGCCCGCAAGGATCTGGGCGACAAGCTGACCAAGCGCCAGGGATCGGGACGGCGGCCAGTCGGACGCCTGGGGCCCGACGACAAGCGCCTCGTCTGGTAGCGCCCTATGGGTGGACACCGCGTCTTCTGGATCGCCCTCCTCGCGGTGCTCGTCCTGGGCGTCCACCCGTTGCTCCGCGTCGTGGCAGAGGCCGCGAGCGACACCGACTCCTGGTGGCGAACCGCCACCAGCGATGAAGCCCGGGAGACGCTGTGGACGACGATCAAGCTTGGCCTCTCGACCACATCGTTGGCGGTCTTGATCGGCACGGTGCTCGCCTGGCTCAGCACCCGCACGGACCTGCCGGGACGCCGGTTCCTCGGGACCGTCCTCACGATCCCGTACATCGTGCCGCCCTACATCTCCGCCGTCGCGTGGATCAACCTCGCCAACCCTGAGGTCGGACTCCTCAACACCTGGCTCGGGCGGGGCACCCTCGACATCTACTCGTTCGGCGGCATCACCTGGGTCCTGGCGCTCAGCTTCTATCCGTATGTGTTCCTGACGGTGCGCGGTGCACTTCGGAACGCGGACCCGGCTCTCGAGGATGCCGCCCGCATGAGCGGTGCCGGCACCTGGCGCGTGCTCTGCGACGTCTCCTTGCCGCTGATGCGTCCCGCCATGGTGACCAGCGGCGGCCTCGTACTCATGGCGACGGTGTCTGCATTCGGCGCGCCAGCGCTGCTCGGCGCTCACCGGCATGTCGAGGTCCTCTCCACACGGATCTACGAGGCCCTCACAAGCGACCTGGACGGCCTCCACTACGCAAGCAGTCTCGCCACGTTGCTGTTCCTCTTTGCCCTCGTGCCGCTGATCGTCCCGGCGACCCGCCATGCTGTCATGACGGGCAAGGCCGCTCGACCGAGCGCCGTACGGCTCGGCCGAGCGCGCGCGGCCGTGATCATCGTGGTCCTCCTGTTCGTCGTCCTCGCCGTTGCCCTGCCAGCGCTCGCCGTTTGCGGCACCGCCTTCCTCCGCATCGCCGGCGACTTCAGCCTCGACAACCTCACGCTGGAGAACTTCCGCATCCTCTCCCGCCCCGAGAGCGCCCAGGCGATAGCGAACTCGCTGTTTCTCGGCATCGGCGCCGCCACCGTCGCCGTGGTGCTCGGAGGCGCCATCGCGTTCATCCAGGTACGTACGCGCACCCGTGGGCGCGGCGTTCTGTCGGCCCTCGCTTCCATCCCACTCGCTACACCTGGGACCGTACTCGCCATCGGCATCCTCCTCGCATGGACGCGCCCGATCGACTTGCGCAACACCGTGTGGATCCT
>JABSRK010000545.1:0-431 GCA_013213915.1 Planctomycetota bacterium | reverse complement strand
CCTGACCGCATACGTAGCCAAGTACGTGGCGCTCGCGTCACGCGCCATCGGCGAAGGACTCGGCACCATCGACGCCGCGCTCCCGGAGGCCGCGCGCATGAGCGGCGCTCGCGGCTGGTTCCGGCTACGCACGATCTGGATTCCCCTGGTGCTCCCGTCCATCGTCGCGGGCTGGTTCCTCGTCTTCATGCCTTCGTTCAGCGAATTGACCATGTCCCTCATCCTCGCCGGACCGAGGCTGGATACGATCGGCACTCGCATGTTTGAGCTCCAGGAATACGAGGGGCCCGTCGCCGCAAGCGCTCTCGCGACGGTCGTCCTGGGCCTGGTCATCCTCTCGAACGTCCTCGTGCACGTTTTTTCGAAGGGACGCTACGGGATCTGACATGAGCACCGTCACGCTGGAGAACATCTCCAAGACCTACGATGGC
>JABSRK010000544.1 GCA_013213915.1 Planctomycetota bacterium | reverse complement strand
TTTGTCTTCAAGGCGAGCTATGACAAAGCCAACAGGACGTCCGTCGAGTCGTTTCGTGGTCCTGGGCTCTCGAAGGGCCTCGAGATCTTGCTCGAGATCAAGGAGAAGCTCGGTGTTCCTGTCCTGAGTGATGTGCACTCGGTTGCCGAGACGGAGGTTGTAGCCGAAGTTCTGGATGTTCTTCAGATACCGGCCTTCCTCTGCCGTCAAACGGACTTGCTTGTCGGTGCGGGACAGACCGGAAAGGCAGTGTGCGTGAAGAAAGGACAGTTCCTGGCCCCGTGGGACATGAAATCAGTCGTCAAAAAGGTTCAGTCTACAGGGAATCAAAGGATCCTGTTGACAGAGCGGGGCTCGACGTTTGGCTACAACAGGCTGGTGACGGATTTCCGCTCGCTGGCGATCATGAGGGAGCTGGGCTGCCCGGTAGTTCTGGATGCCTCACACAGCGTTCAGCAGCCTGGAGGGTTGGGTACAGCCAGCGGGGGTGACAGCCAGTACATCTCGCTCCTCGCTCGGTGCGGCGTTGCCCGAGCGCAACTTCTTCTACCAGTTCCGGCGCGACGACCCGCAAAATCCCTATTCCGCGATGCTCGCCCTGGCGGATCGCTTCGTCGTCACCGGGGAGAGCGCGTCGCTGATCGCCGAGGCGGTAAGCACCGGCCGGCCGGTCGAGATCGTCGCGCTGGAGGAGAAGCGGTTTGCCGGGGCGCTGGTGCGCGCTCATCGCTGGCTGAAGCGCGGCCCGCTCGCTTCGCTGCTCGATCGTCTGTGCGCGCGCGGCCTGTGGATGCCCCCGCGTGATCTCGGAGCGATCCACGCCGCGCTCAAGGCGGCGCAGGCGCGGCGCGCTTCTCCCTGCGACTCGGAGCGCGTGCTCGGCCGGATCCGTGCACTCGCAAGCGGCGTGGAGGCCAGCTGATGGACTGTCTAGACCGTCGGGCGGTGTCAGCGATCGACAGCGCAGAGGTGCGCGCGGCAAAGCCCTTTCCGTGGCAGAGCATCGACGGGCTGCTCACCGCAGACGGCTACCAGCGCCTGCTGGCCGAGCTTCCGGATCTGTCGGGCTTCCGCAAGATCATGGGTCGGCGACGGCGCTACGGCCAGGCGAGTCACGATCGTTATGCGCTCGACTACCGGTCGCGTCTCGCGCTGCCCGCCGTATGGCGCGATTTCGTCGAGGAGCTCCACGAGGGGCCATACCGCGGCAAGGTTGCGGAGCTGCTGGGCCGCGACGACTTCTTCCTGACCGCGCACTGGCACTACACGCCGCGCGGTTGTTCCGTATCGCCGCACTGTGATGCGGTCTGGAAGCTCGGATCGCACATCTTCTACTTCAACGACGAGAACGAGTGGGATCCCGACTGGGGCGGCTCGACGCTGGTGCTCGACGACGGCGGCGAGATCGACTACTCGAGCGCCCCGGGTTTCGAGGATTTTCGCGCGAGCTACGACTGCACGCCGAACGGAAACCGCAGCATGCTATTCCTTCGCACGGATCACTCGTGGCACGGGGTGCGGCCGCTCGAGTGCCCGGAAGACCAGCTGCGCAAGGTGTTCATCGTGGAGTATCGCCTGGACAACCTACGCGAGCGCCTGCGGGCGCGAACCGGAATCTAGGAGAAGCAGTGACAGCGACACAGCGGGCGGTCGTCGTGCTCGGCCCCGGGCGCAGCGGAACCAGCGCTCTGACGCGAGCGGTTGCGGCGCTCGGCGTCGATCTCGGCTCGAATCTCAAACAGGGGACGTCCAAGAATGCCCGGGGCTTCTTCGAGGATCTCGACATCCTCGAGCTCAACTACGAGCTGCACGAGGCCTTCGGACTGCGGCGCAACGGCTCCAGCGTGCGGCTGGTGACGCCGGACGACTGGAAGCGCATCGACACCACGCCGTATCGCGACCGGCTCGCCGCGATCGTGGACGAGCGCTTCCGGGAGTCGCAGTGCTGGGGCTTCAAGTGCGGCGGAGTGATCCGGATGTTGCCGTTTTGGGAGGAGACACTCGAATCGCTCGGCCAGAGCGTCTGCTACGTCTTTGCGGTGCGCAATCCGCTCGACGTTGCGGGCTCGCGGCGCAAGCTCGATTACCTGCGTGGGATCCGTGAGAAATGCGATCTCGAGTGGCTC
>JABSRK010000543.1 GCA_013213915.1 Planctomycetota bacterium | reverse complement strand
CAAACCTTTCGGTCAGTACCTCTTGCAGTTGATGGAGCAGGAGCGGGGAGCCCTTCTGGAGGAAGGAGGCGCCAATCTCCTCCGCCAGTTGCTGATTCTCGGGGGAGCTCGACTGCATGACGAGGCGAGCGTCGGGGCGAATTCTGTGGATTTGCGCGCAGAGATCCAGTCCCGCGCGTTCCTTCAACTCTCCTCCCTTGGGGTACTCGAAGTCGGAGATGACTCCGAGCACCTGCTCTTGGTAGCGCTCGAACAACTCCCAGGCGTCGTCGTAGTTGTCGCAAAGCAGGACCTTGGGCCGGGCCCGCATACGCATCATCTTCTGCGAGAGGTTCAGGTCCTCCGAGAGGAGTCGGTGAACGTGGCTGAACAGCTCGGAATAAATGGTAGGCAGGAATGACGAGTAGAAGCGGATGCTGTCCTCGACCACGATGATCGCAGGGACCCCGCGCACTCCCGTGTCATTCTCGACGTTGAGGCGGTCCTCGACGTGCTTGACCATTGCGAGCAGGATGCGGACGTCTCCTTGCCACAGGAAAATGCGATCGAGCGCTGACGTGTCGTTGTGAGCCGTGAAGTCCCTCAGGTCCCGGCCAGTAAAGGCCAGTCCGATCACCGGCATGTCGTGCCCCGCGTCGGCGATATCTCTTGCGAGTTCGGCGGCGTTGTCGCCCGCAGCGCTGATGCTCGCGATCACCAGGTCGAAGGAGCCACGCTCATCGAGGGCCTCGAGGGCCTCGCGGCTGTTCGAGGCCTGAAGGATATCGGGGAAGTGGGTGAGGTTCAGGGCCAGAAACTGGCTGAGCAGCGTCTCCTGAAGGTGTCCCTCCTCCGACATGATGAAGGAGTCATAGAGGGACGAAACGAGCAGGATGCGCTGAACGCGGTGCTGCATCAGCTCGTGGAAGCTGCGTAGCCGCGCTCGCGCCACCCCTTTGGGGCTCGTCATCTACACCAAGCCCTGATCGAGCATGGCGTCCGCCACCTTCAGGAAGCCCGCAATATTCGCACCGTTGACGTAGTTGCCGGGTGTTCCAAAGCGATCCGATGCGGCGACGCAGGCGCCGTGGATGTCGGCCATGATGACCTGGAGGCGGCCGTCAACCTCATCGCGGGTCCAGCTGAAGCGCATGCTGTTCTGTGCCATCTCAAGCGCTGAGACGGCCACACCGCCGGCGTTGGCGGCCTTACCGGGTCCGTAGAGAAGCCGGTTCTCAAGGAAGATGTCCACGGCACCGGGCGTACTGGGCATGTTGGCGCCCTCGGACACCACCTGCACGCCGTTGGCGCAGAGGCGCTCAGCATCCTTGGGATTGATCTCATTCTGTGTGGCGCACGGGAAGGCGCAGTCGGCCTTGATATCCCACATCGGGTTGGAGCGGAGCGTTGGGTCGACCGGTGTGAACCGAGCCGTGCGGAACTCGTCGGTATAGGCTTCGATCCGGCCGCGTCGATTGTTCTTGTGGTCCATGATCCACTGCAGCTTCTTCCGGTCGACGCCCTCTGGATCGTGGATGAAGCCGCTGGAGTCCGAAAGCGTGACGCCACGGCCACCCAGATCAATCACCTTCTCAGTGAGGAACTGGGCCACATTGCCGGCTCCGGATACCAGGCAGGTCTTCCCCTCAAAAGTCTCGTTGCGGGTCTCCAGCATGGCGGCCGCAAAATACGCAACCCCGTAACCGGTGGCTTCCGGACGAATGTGGCTACCACCCCAACCGAAATTCTTGCCGGTGAGAACACCGGTAAATTCGTTGGCGATGCGCTTGTACTGTCCGAACATGAAACCGATCTCGCGCGACCCAACGCCGATATCGCCCGCCGGGATATCGGTGTTGTGGCCGATATGCCGGTAGAGCTCGGTCATGAAACTCTGACAGAACCGCATGACCTCGTTGTCGCTGCGGCCTTTGGGGTCAAAGTCGCTTCCACCCTTGCCGCCGCCGATCGGTAACGTCGTAAGACTGTTCTTGAAGATCTGCTCGTAACCGAGGAACTTCAGGATGCTGAGGTTCACACTTGGATGAAACCGCAGACCGCCCTTGTAGGGCCCCAACGCGCTGGAAAACTCAACGCGATATCCGCGGTTGACGTACACGGTGCCGTGATCGTCGACCCAAGGAACA
>JABSRK010000542.1 GCA_013213915.1 Planctomycetota bacterium | reverse complement strand
CGAAGGATGCGGAGGTGGGTTTGAGGGATGTGAGCCTTTTCCGAAGGGCATGGGCGACCTTCGTTGCGTCGCGGAGAACGAGTTGCCGGCGCGCCGTGTTGCGGGTGTACTGTTCGGGGGAGCCGAGCATGGTGACCAGTTGTGCGATCGATGCATCGACGAAATCCACGCGTTCGATCCTGGGGGCATCGGTGCGAATGAGTCGCCAGATGCGCCCGTGTTCGGTGTCGCGGCGGGGGTCGCGGAAGTCGACTTCGCCGTGGTTGATGATCGGGTTATACCAGTCGGCGCCGTAGCGCGCGCCGTCGGGCCCCATCTTGAGGTCGACCGGCCTGAACGCGCGGTGCCTGCTTGTGATGACGTCCGGTTGCTGTTTGGAGATATAGCCCGAGGCCTGCTGCTCGAGCGCGAACCGGTTGGTCCGGTTGCCGCGGAAATCGTTGGCGACGAGGGTGTCCTGCCAGTTGTCGGGAAAACCGCGACCGCTGATTACGACGAGACTGCAGTGTTTGGGCTGTCCGGGGTTCAGACCGGGCAGGACCCGGCGGTAACCGTTCGCGGACGCGAACGCCGATCCGCGGAAGGCGTAGTTGATGCCGTTGCCACCCGCGCCATCGGTGGCGAACGATTGGCCCCAACGGTTGAACACGTGTCCCCACGGATTGACTAATCCGCGTGAAACGATTTCGGCTTTGTGGGTGTCGGTCTGTAACCGCCAGATACCGGATCCCATCAGCCGTTCGACTCCGTGGGGGGTTTCGGCGTGGGTGTGGATGTAAATCGACTGGTTGAAGTAGAACGCACCGTCCGGACCCCACATGAACGTGTGCAGGATGTGGTGGGTGTCCTCCGTGCCGAACCCGGCGAGCACAACACGCCGTGCATCGGCTTTGCCATCCCCGTCGGTATCGCTCAGGTGCACCACCTCGGAGGAGTTGGCCACGTATGCCCCGCCGCGATCGTCCGGCAGCACTGCCGTGGGAATCAGCAGGTCGTTGGCGAAGACAGTGCGCTTGTCTGCCCGTCCGTCGCCGTCGGTGTCTTCGAGCACGATGATTTCATCGCTCGGTCGGGCACCCGGCATGATTTGCGGATAGATCGGGCTCGTCGCGACCCACAGCCGCCCGCGCGCATCCCAGTTCATGTGGATCGGGTTCTTGACCATCGGCTCGGCGGCGAACAACGAGATCTCAAACCCTTCAGGAACCGTCAGCTCCCTGCGCTCGTCTTCGGGGTTCAGCGCGTCAACCGTGCGTGGTGCCGGCGGGATCGCCTCAGGGGCCGCCGCCAACGGTTTGCCCTGCACGAATGCGGTGATGCGCGTCTCGGCCTGGGCGATCATCGCATCGAACAGCGGGATCTCCTTTGCGTTCTGCCCCTGCTCGTGCTTGCGGAATCCGCGCAGGTAGGTCTCGTTCTGCGGACGATAGCGATGGAAGTAGAGATCGTTTTTCCACGCGATCAGATCGCGCAGCTTGGCGGATTTTTCGAGGGGGAGCCTGGGCGCTTCGACCTTCAGTTCCGCCAGCGCCCGGTCCGCCATGGCGGCGTAGGCCGCCTCCTTGAGGCGGATGCCGTCGTGCGTGTACCCGGTTTTCCCTTCCCCGGGGAAGCCTGCACGAAACAGGTCGACGGCGCGGAGGCCACGATCATCAGCATAGCCGACCAGCGCCTTGGCAACAGCGGCGCGATTCGACCGCAAGGAGGCGATTGCCTCGCGGATCCGGGGTTTGGTTTCGACTGGTGGGGGGGTGATGATCACGATGCGCCCGGTGAGCTTGCGGATGTCGGTTACGAGTTTATCGAGCCGGGCGAGGAAGGGCTGCACGCCGTCGGGCCCGTCGTAGGCCGCGATGGCTCCGTACTCGAGAAAGACGACGGATGGCTTGATCCGGGTGAGCTCGTCCATGAGGCGGCGGTAGCCCTCGGCGGCGCCGCCGAAGTAGCCGCGCGAGTCAGCCGCGGGCGTGTCGCCGGACCATCCGAGGTTGTAGAACCGCAGTCCACGGTCAGGCCACCGCGCGGTCAGCGCCGCCTCAAGGTGGTTGTGCCTGATGCGTTGCTCGGTGAACTCGGAGCCGATGAATACCACCGTGTCGCCATTGACGAGTTGGAACGGCACGCCCGGATC
>JABSRK010000541.1 GCA_013213915.1 Planctomycetota bacterium | reverse complement strand
CGACCTCTCGGCGATTCCCTTCCTCGTCAACGTCGTGGGCGTCGAGCAGTATCAGCACCGAGCGCGCGTTCGCGCCGGCCAAGGCGACCTCTACGCCGCGGTGACCCCGGAGACCCCGGGCTATGGCGCCTACTGCCGCGACCTCCTCGGCATGGGCGAGGCTGAGTTCGTCCAGGCCGAGCTCTGCGGCAACCGTCTCCAGGTCGCCGCCGCCTGCTCCCAGGGCAGCGCCCTGAGCCGAATCGTGACCCGCGCGCGGGAGGCGGGCGTCACGACCCTGGGCGTCATCGGCTCCGGCTACGGGAGCGCGGGCGCAACCGGGCCGTCTCGAGCGACGAACGCGGGCCTCGGCTCGACTTCCGCGAGTGGGGCCCCGGGGGCGCGAGCGCGCGCACACCGAGATCGCGAAGCACCATCTCGAGCGCATGGCCGAGGAGCTCGCTCTCGGAGGCGCCCGTCCCACCGGGGGCGGGATTGATCCACAGGGCGGCGGTCGACCGCCGCTCCAGTTCCACGCGCAGGCTTCCCGCCGGGGCCTGTTCGTGAGCGACCTCTCCCAGCTCTCCGGCTGGATGCGGACCATGCTCGTGATCGGCGCCATAGGCCTCGCCCTGGGCGCGGATGAAGCAGTACTCGGCCGTCATCACGAGCGCCGGCGGCATGAACGACAGGTCCTCGGCCAGCCACGGCGAGCAGCGCGGATCGACCGCCTGTTCCGGTCGATCGAGGTAGACCGACGCCATGAAGTCACCCATATCCATTCCTTCGGCGCCGTCCTGCGGACCGTGCTCTTCGTCATATCGCCCGGAGATGTCGACGCCGGGGTAGATCAACACCTGGTGGGAAATGGAAGGTCCACCGCGCTGGTGCGCGAGCAGGCAGCAGACCGTTGCGAAGTTGCCCCCCGCGCTGTCGCCCGCCACGACGATGCGAGTCGGATCGCCACCAAGCTCGCGGCCGTGCTCCGCCGCCCACGCCACCGCGGCATAGCAGTCCTCCAGTCCAGCGGGAAACTTGTGCTCGGGGGCAAGGCGATAGTCGACATTGATGACGATATATCCGGCGCGATCCGCGATGCCGCGGCCGATATTTTCCACCGCGTCGACACTGCCCGCTACCCAGCCGCCGCCGTGGAAGTAGAGCAGGATCGGCAGATCGACGCCCTCCGGCGTATAGATGCGTACGGGTACATCGCCTCGTGGTCCCGGAATGGAGAGGTGGCGGGTCTCGACCGTCCCCTTCGCAATGTCTTGGTTCGGAAAGCCGAACATCCTGCGCATCAACCGCACGACGAGCCGATTCGGGACCAGGCGCATCAGCGACGGACGCATGATGCGGCGACCCTTCTCCATGCGCTGCATCTCCTCGCGCACCTCCGGAAACGGCTCACCCCCTTCGACACCGAGGGGTCCGGGTCGGATTTCGATAGTCATCGGCGTCGACTCTCCCTGTGAGATCCCATGGCGCTTTCAGCCGGTAGTCTATCTCAAGTCGCCAGGGGGCTCAGGATTGCCGCGGACGCGCAGCCTCGTGAATCAGGCGACTTCCGGTCCGGGGGTGACATCGAGGTCAGCCTTCGCAGACGAGCGTCTCTGCCTGGAGATCCAACGCTGGAGATCTTCGAGCGTCAGATACAGCGCTGGGACGACGAAGAGGGTCAGCGCGCTCGCGACCGCCAGCCCGAAGACGATCGCGGCGGCGAACGGCCCGAAGACCTTCGAGCCGCCCGATAGTCCGATGGCCATTGGCAGCAGGCCGGCGATCGTGGTCACGGTCGTGAGCAGGATCGGACGGAAGCGATGCGCACTCGCGATACGAACCGCGGACTCGAGGTCGGAGCCACTCTCTCGCTCCCGGTTGACGAAGTCGATCAAGACGATCGAGTCGTTCACGACGATGCCGAGGAGCCCGACCATCCCAAACAGGACGAACATCGAGATCGGGTAGTCCATGATGAACATCCCGAGGATCACGCCGATGTACGAGAACGCGACGACGCTCATCACGACGACCGGTTGAGCGTAGGATCGGAAGGTCGCGGCGAGGATCATGTAAATCGCCAACAGGGCGATCACCATCACGCGCTTGATGTCGGCAAACGCGCGTTGGGTCGCTTCGAACTCACCGCTAAACA
>JABSRK010000540.1 GCA_013213915.1 Planctomycetota bacterium | reverse complement strand
CTGAGCATCTCCCGCCGGGCCGAGGCGGCGTACCAGGCCCTCCAATCTGCTTCCCGCCTCCTCGCCCGTCGGATCGTGCGGTTACGGACACCGGTGTTCGCCGCCCTCGACGCCCGAGCCCTGCGAGCGCTCCCCGACGCCCTCGCATTCCACGTCATCGAGGACGCGGCCCCTGGACGCCTGACAGGGTCCGCGTGGTCAGCCCTGCAGCCGGTTCTCGCAGGCGGTCCCCCCGCCACGGTGGAAGGGCCCCTCGATGCCTCCCTGGTTGGCGGGACCTTGTGGATCGCCACGCGGGGGGCACCGCAGGAGAGCCAGCGGCTCCTCGTGCCGGGAGCAGCGGAGATCCGCGCCCTGCCGTGGCGTGTGGAATCGACGGGGTGCGGGCGCGCCGGTCTGATCGTCCGTCCCTGGCGCCCCGGGGACCGCATCGGGCGACGCAGCGTCGCATCGGCGCTCAAGAGGATGGGCGTCCCACGTATCGTACGGTCCCACTACCCGGTCGTCTGCGACGACGACGGTCCGGTTTGGGTCGTGGCGAGCCGCCCCCACAACGCAGCGGGGCTGGAACTCCGCGCCCGCTCACGAGATCACACGACGCTCCAGCCCTGGTCTGAAGACGAGCCGTCCTAGGCTGACCTACTTGAAGGCGACGAGATGGCCGTCCCTGGTCACACCGACGAGGACGTTGTTGTCGCCGCCGGGCACGATCCAGTCGAAGGACGCCAGGTTGGCCCCCGCGACGAACGCGCCGGTCTTGCCATCAGCCCGGACGATCTTCTTCCCGCCCATCCAGAGATAGGCCCGGGAGTCGTCCGCCGCGACAGCAGCGAGGGCGGCCTCGAATGGCTTCGCGGCCCCACCCTCGACGGAGGGGGCCCAGGCCTCGTCGCCCGTCGCCAGATCCACAGCGCACAGGCGGCGTGCGTTACGGCCGAAGACGCGGCCGCCGAGCGCACGAGCTGCGCCGCGGAAGGGATGAGCGGTCCGGTAGACCCAGCGCGGCTCGCCGGTGGCAGCGTCAAGGCAGTAGAGCCCGTGGTCCTCGCATGGGACGAGAACGGAGACTTGCAGCTTCTCCCCCACAATCGCCTTCGCAAGGGAGATCGCTCCCGAGACATCGCCAAACACCTTGCGATCCCACGCGGGAACGGAGGGACGCGACTCGTTCCAGGCACGGGGCGGCAACGCGACGACATCGCCGGTGTCCGTGCCGATGACGACGAGACGGCGCGGAAGACGAGGAGTCGTGATTGGTCCCGCGGTGATGGTCCCTGGAGCACGGAACGCCCAACCGCTCATCCCGGTCGCCGGGTTGAGCGCATGGACGCGATCGTCGATCAGCGAGTTCATGTAGACCGTCGAATCCGAGGAGGCAGCCGGCCCCGTGGGCACCTGGCTGACACGCGTGGACATGGTGTACGCACGCGCCCCGTTTACACGGTTCACGACGACCATGCCTGCTCCGTCCTCGAGTAGGCAAACCACGAACCGATCACCTGCCATCGGCAACTGCTCGAGGTTCTTGTGCCCGACATCGACCATCCAGTTTCGCGCGCCGGTCTTGGCATTGAGGCTGTGGACCTCGTAGTGCCGCGAGCGGCCGTTGAATACCCAGACGAAGAGGTCGCTCTCCTGGATCGCGGCGCCCTGAACGGTGCACGCGGAGAAGTAGGAGCCGGACCAGGCACGCTCCATAGCGACCTGGGCCATCTCGCCCTCGAGGGCAGTCAGGGTGTCCGTGTAGAGCGCCGGGCCCTCGTCGGTCATGGCCTCGATGACGGCAACACCGTCGTCCGAGGCACCCGCAGCACAGAGCACGAGGCAGAGAAGGAGCGTACAGCCCCTGGTCCGCTTCAGCATGGAGAGGATCTCCTGGCGACGGTCCCGATATCGGTGCCGCCGGTCTAATCTTTTTCCCATTCGCGCAGTGCGCCTGGCACACGCGGTTCTTGATCTCGATTCGAAGCACCAATATAGAGTGGGCATGGGGGGTGTCAAGAAACCGGGCTGCCGGCCGGACCCCTGCATCCTCGATCGCAACGACTTGCCATGGAAGGGATTCCGCCCTCGATAGAGGCCCGTTTGAGGGCCAATCTGGACTCCGTCCGGAGCCGGATCGCGCGTGCCCTGAACGCCGC
>JABSRK010000054.1 GCA_013213915.1 Planctomycetota bacterium | reverse complement strand
CAGGTCGCGGACCTGGTCAGCGGTCAGTTCCTCCCTGTCCACCGAAGGCGGGAAGAAATAGCCGCCGATGACCGGCATCGCGTGTAGCGACTCCAGCGTCTCGGGCGAGTTCTTTCCCTGCACGTTGATCAAGACGTGCACCAATCCGACGAACATGAGCTGCGCCAGCATCAGCACGCCAAGCGTGAAAAGTACTTTCTTCATGACACGATCCTGTTGTGTCGCGAGAGAGCGATCTCGTCCTGGACGATGCCCTCTTCGCGGCGAATCTCTTCTTCGTGACGCTCCCGCTCCTTGTCGTGCAGCGTGTCGAGCGCCTTACGCTCGCTTTGCCGCTCACGTAGCGCCTCGAGCGCTGCGTCGTACTTCGCGCGGGACGCGTCCAGGGCCCGGCGCCCCCGCGACTCCTCGCGTTCGAACCGCTCCAGATCCCGGTGATGGAGTTCTATCCACGCCACATCCATGCGCCCCTGACGCAAGCGTCGGCCGATGACACTCAGGACATGGTCGCGGCGGTCGGCTACCTGACGCAGCTTCTCTTCTGCCTCACGGACGGCCCCGAGCGCGCGCGCCAGATCGGCGAGCGCCTGCCTCTCGGAGGCGCAGCGAAGCCGTCTGACCTTCTCCAGCCCGAACTCAAAACGCCTCACGATGCCGACCTCCCGGCGATCTCGGCGAGGCGCGCGAGGGTGTCCTCGAACGCCCTGGCTGTCCCCTGGTCCTGAGTCAGCAGCGAATCGAGGGCGTCCTTGACGGCGAGGGCCCGGTCCACCTTGGCGTCGTTGCCGGGCTTGTACGCCCCTATACTGACCAGGTCGCGCGCATCCTCGAAGGCCGCCATGAGCATGCGCACCTCGCGGGCGTCGGCACGATGCTCATCAGAGGTGACGCGATCCATGATGCGCGACGTGCTCTGCAAGACATCCACTGCTGGAAAACGGCCGCGCTGTGCGATCGCGCGGGACAGCACGACGTGACCGTCGAGCAGCCCGCGGAGCGTGTCGGTCACCGGCTCATTCATGTCGTCGCCATCGACGAGCACCGTGAAGATTCCGGTGATGCTGCCCCTTTGTGTACGTCCGAGACGTTCCACGATGCGCGGCATGGAGCTGAAGAACGACGGAGGATATCCGCGAACGGTCGGCGGCTCACCGAGCGCCAGACCGACCTCGCGCGTCGCGCCGGCGAGGCGTGTCACCGAATCGACCATCATCATCACGTCCTTGCCCAGATCGCGGAACCACTCCGCGATGGCGACGGCCGTGAAGCAGGCCTTGATACGAATGAGCGGCGGCGCGTCAGACGTGGCCACGATGAGCACTGAACGACGCAGCCCTTCCGGACCGAGCGACTCTTCGATGAAGTGGCGGACTTCGCGGCCACGTTCGCCGATGAGCGCGATGACGTTGACGTCGGCTGTCGTGCCGCGCGCGATATCTCCGAGCAGGGTGGATTTACCGACACCCGATCCGGAGAAGATCCCGATGCGCTGCCCGCGCCCCAAGGTCAGGAAACCGTCGAGCACCGACACACCGGTCGGCAGGGGCTCATCGATGTTCTCTCGTTCGAGCGGCATGGGTGCCTGACGTACCAGCGGCAAGCGACGACCAGCCGAGATCGCCGGGCCGCCGTCGATGGGATGACCGAGTCCGTCGAGGACACGTCCGAGGACGGCCTCTGAACACTGGACGTCGAGCCTGCACCCCTTGGGGATGACGCGCGCGCCAGGACGCAGTCCGTGTGACTCGCCAAGCGGCATGAGCAAGGACGAGGCGCCACGAAATCCCACGACCTCCATGTCGAGGGATTCGCCATCGGGCCCCTCCACGCGGCACAGATCCCCGAGCGCGGAGTTGAGTCCGCGACACTCGACGAGCAGGCCGACTACCTGGGTCAGGACGCCGGTGCGCCCACCGACGGGCACCGATCGTGCGAGGCTCTCGAAGCGTGCTGCATCAGGCAGCGCCATCGTTCACCTCCTGCATCAGGCGGTCACGGATGGCCTCGAGCCTCTCGGTCAGTCCGGCGTAGAACTCCGCATCTCCGCCTTGCACCCGGAGAGCACCGCGCGGCACCGAAGCATCAGCGACACGGCGCACCGCGGTAGATCCGTGACGCAGCGTGGTCGGGAGCAGCTCCAGGTCAGCCGGGTGTCCGTGGAGTTGCACCACATCGCCGTCCAGATCGGGCATGACGGCGTCAAGTACACGGCGGACCATGGCCGGCACGTCATGTTGCCCACGCTCAATCGTCTTGCCGACGACCTCCTCCGCGATCGAGTGCGCGAGGCGGACGGCGAACTCTGCGATCTCAGCATCGTCACGCACGCGGGCCGCGCGGAGCGACTCGGCGGCGGACTCGAGCGACGCGACGGCCGACTCGACCGCTGCACCGCGCTCCTCCAGGGCGTGAGCGTACCCACGTTCGTAGGCCTTACGCTGGATAGCCTTGAGGTCGAGCGCGGTCATCGCCGGACGCGGCGCCGATGCGGACGCGGCCGGCTCGGTCGCACAGAGGACAGGCTCACCAACCAGCTCAGACGCTTCACGGGTCCGCAGTCGAACCAGACCGCGGGGAAGAACGACGGGCCTAGGAGACAAGGGTGGCTCCTCCCTTGCTGACGGTGATCTCACCTGAGTCCATCAGGTCGCGAACCGTGAGCAGGATCTGCCGCTGCGCGTCCAGGACGTCGGTCAACGGAAGGGCGCCGAGCAACTCACGTTCCTCCTGGATCATGTCCCGGGTGCGCTGTGAGGTCGCACCGAGCAGCGCTTCCGCGATCTCCTCGTCGCACGCCTTGAGTGCCATGGCTAGCAGCTTGGTGTCGATACCGGCCAGGACCTTCTGCATCGTGCGCTTATCGAGCGCGGCGAGGTCGGACCACGTGAACATGCGGTCCCGGATGTTCGTGCTGAGCTCCTCGTCGCCCTCCTCGATGGTCTTCAGGATCTCCTTGTCCGTTCCTGGAGCGGTCGCGTTGAGGATGTCGGCGACCACTCGGTAGCGCGTCTCGTCCTCGTCATGCTCGGATTCCTCTTCCCGTCGCAGGCCGCGCGTCCGGTCGAGCATGGTCTGCGCGACATGCTTGAGCATGCGAGCCGATGGTTCGTCCATCGTCGCCATACGAGAGACGATCTCGGAACGGAGGAGCTCGGGGAACACATCGAGGACGCTGGCCGCCTGCTCGGAATCGAGGTTTGCGATGACCAGCGCCTGAACTTGCTGATGCTCATCGAGGAGGACGCGAGCAAGGTCCTGCGCCTTGATCCCCCGAAGACCCCGGAACGGAAAACGGCTGCGGGACTTCTCGCGGATGCGGGCGATCCGCCTGCGTCCGTCTTCCTCGCCATGGAGATTCTCCATCATCCCGTCGAGCGTCTTGCCGAGGTTGGAACGGAAGACTACGCCGGCCGCGAGCATCTCGCGGAACTCGTCAACGAGCCGGTTGATGACGTTCTCGTCCAGGTCGGTCTCCTCCAGTTCGACCATCGCTTGACCGATCCGGTCCTGCTCGTCGCCTTCGAACGAGGCCATGATCTTGGCCGCGGCCGCGTCACCGAGCACGCCCAGGAGGACAGCGATCTTCTGGATGCCGGACAGTTTGGCGGACATCAGCGGCTCCCCACAGGCTCATAGAGCCAGTTTCGAAGGAGCTTCGAGACTGTGTCCGCGTCCCGATCGACGAGCTCACGCAGTTCGTCCTTCGGATCGACGCCGACCTCGGTCTGGAGGTCCTTCTTGTCATCAGCGATGCCGACGAGGGCCGTCCTGACATCGCGCTGCGCACGGCGCGCGGAACTCCACAGCATGAACGCCATGGCCAGGCCGACCATTCCCGTCACCGACCACGTGACCACGTCCCAGATGAAGCCGGTGGTCCACAAACCCGGATCGTCCGGTATCACGACGGGATCAGAGGTCACGAACGGTGCGAAGCTCACGCCGCCCCAGGTGTCGCCGCGAGTCAGCCGGTAGCCGACGGCGCTCTTGACGAGCGATTCGATCGCCGTCGCATGGGGCTCGAGCGAGCTGTCGGCGATCACGCTCACCGCCATGTGCTTGACCGACCCGCCGTCCTTGACCCGCACCGTCTTCTCGCGCCCGACCTCGTATTGCGTCTGTGTGTCTTCGGTCTTCGAGTTGACGATCGGAGCATTGGACCCGGCCTTGCCGGCCTGTGTTGGGACAGTGCTCGCCACGCCACCCGCACCCGGCTTCATGTTTTCGGTCGATCGAATCATCTCGGATACGACGACCTTGGAGTCAGGCACGATGTCGTCCGTCTCCGTACGCACCATCTCGTTTTCGAACTCGACGTGGCACCGTACGACGACCTTGTTCTCTCCGAAGACACGCTCGAGTGCGTCCTGGGCCTGGCCCTCAAGCCGCATCCCGTGGGATTGGGCGAGCGACGCGGACCCGTTGATCAGGTCGGCGCCGTCGGGCCGTGCGAGAACGACGCCGCGGGTGTCCGTTACGACGACGCCCTTGGGCTCGAGTTCCTTCACCGCATTGGCGACGAACCGCACGACGGTCTCGACCTGCTGGGCAGTGATGAGGTGTCCCGAGTCCGCGCTGAGCATCACGGACGCCTTCGCGCGCTCGCTCCCCGACTTGGTCCAGTGGTTCTTGGCTGGGGTGATGTAGACGGTCGCCTCCTCGATGCCCTCGAGGCGGACGATGGCCATCTCGAGCTCTTGCTGCTTCGCGATGAGCTGCTTGAACTCGCGCTGCGACTTCGTGTCCATCAGGCCGCCACCGAGGATCTGTTCGTATCCCTTGCCGGACCGCCGATCGAGGAGATCGTCCTTGACCACGATCGCCTGCACCTCATCCCACCGATCCATCGGCACCTCTACGGCGCTGCCGTTATCGCGCAGGCGGTAGGGCACGGAGTTGTCCTCGAGCTTGGTGAGAACGGACCGCGCCTCCTTGCGCGACAGGCCCGATCCGAGGGTGCGCCACTCGGTCGATCCGGCGGCGAAGACCGTGACGATCCCACCGATGAGGACGAGCGCGCCGATGCCGGCCACGAGGCCCTTCTGAGGACCGGTCAGCCGACCCCAGATCTGTTTCAGTTGTGCGAAGAACTTGTTCATGGCTCATTTCATGCGCGAGGCATCAGACCTGGATGCGCATGACCTCCTGGTAGGCGTCCACCAGCTTGTTCCGCACTTCCAACATCATGCGGAATGACACGTCGGCCTTCGTCATCGCGATCATTACGTCGTGGATGTCGTCGACCGTGCCCTCGGCGAATCCCTCCACCTTGGCGGTGGTGTCTTTCTGAAGCTCGTCCGCTTCCTTCACGAGGTCCCCGAGTACGTCCGCAAAGTCCTTCCCGTTGGCCGCCTTCCCTTGCGATGGGGCGGTCCTCTCGAGGGCCTCGGCGATACGCAGCACATTCGGATCGATGGGAGCGGTCATGGGTTACCTCCCGAGCTCGAAGGCCTGCTCGGCCATCTTGACTGAC
Source organism: Planctomycetota bacterium (assembly GCA_013213915.1). GTDB lineage: Bacteria > Planctomycetota. The sequence continues at coordinate 9,485 of JABSRK010000054.1, read as the reverse complement.
ATCTGAACCGCCTGGAGGTTCGCCTCGTAGGCGCGGGCCGCGGTCATGAGGTCGATCATCTCGAAGGTCGGGTTCACGTTCGGCAACGTGACGATGCCGTCTTCGTTCGCGTCGGGGTGACCCGGCATGTGACGCTGGATGAACGGCGTATCCTCGTCGTCCACCACCTCACTGATGCGCACGCCGCCATGGATCTCTCCTTCCAGGATGGTCTCGAAGGCGGCCATCTGACGCCTGTACGGCGTGCCGTCGCCACGATTGGTGTCGTGCGCATGCGCGAGGTTCTGCGCGATGAGTCCCATGCGCACGCGTTCGGCCATGAGACCGGATGCGCTGATCGACAAGCCACGAAATACGTTGTTGAAGTCCATCGTCGTCATGCTCCTTGGAGCGGTTGTTGTTTCTCAGTTCTACTGACCACGTCCGGAGATCGCCGTGCGCACCATGCGCGCTTCGTGGGCGAGGGCCTGCAGGTGCAGCCGATACCACAGCGCGTTCTTGCGCGCCTCGGCGTTCTCGATCTCGAGAACGACGGTGTTCCCGTCCTGCCGCGGGTTGAGGCCTTCACGCTCGACGACCACGTACTCCTGGAGCGCCTCGTCGAACTTGCACGTCCGGGACTTGAAGCCCGGGGTGTTCACGTTCGCGAGGTTCTCCTGGATCAGGTCTTGTCGCTTCGTGGCGATGTCCAGCATCAGCTTGATCCTGGTTACGTCTTGTCCCAGAAGGTCCATGGCTACATCTCCGCCTTCACCAGCCCGCGCGCCCGCCAGACCTTGAGCTTGTTGCTCAGGGTGCGAGCGGTGACGCCGAGAATGCGCGCCGCGTGGGTCCGGTTCCAACCTGTGGATTCGAGGGTCCCGAGGATGAGCTGACGCTCCATCTCCTCGAGGGTGATGCCGACGGTCGCCGTCGGCTGCTTGCTGCGGCGCTGCGGCAGCGTGAGGTCCTGAACGCCGATCGTCTCGCCCTTGGCGATGAGACACGCGCGCTCCATGATGTTCGCCAGCTCGCGCACGTTCCCCGGCCAGTCGGCGCCGCGAAGCAACGCGAGGGCCTCGGTCGAGACGCTGCGCGCCACGCTTCCGTGCTCGCGCTGGAACTTGACGAGGAAATGGCTGACCAGAGCGGGGATATCGTCGATCCGCTCACGCAAGGATGGGAGCCGGATGGGAACCACGTTGAGCCGGTAGAACAGATCCTCCCGGAAACGACCGCACTCGATTCCATCCTCAAGATCGCGGTTCGTTGCCGCAACGATGCGCGCGTCGGACTTGAGCGTCTTCGTTCCACCCACGCGCTCGAACTCTCCGTTCTCGAGGACACGCAGCAGTCGGCCCTGTACCTCCGACGGCATCTCGCCGATCTCGTCGAGGAACAGGGTTCCACCCGAAGCGAGCTCGAAACGCCCTTCCTTCTTCTGATGTGCACCCGTGAATGCGCCCTTCTCGTGTCCAAACAACTCGGACGTGAGCAGGCTCTCGGTAAGCGCGGCGCAATTGACGCGGATGAACGGCCCGCTACGGCGGCCGCTCGCGCGGTGCAAGAGCCCCGCCACCAGCTCCTTGCCGGTGCCACTATCCCCGCGCACGAGGATGGTCGCGTCCGACGCGGCCACGCGCTCCGCGAGCTGTAGCGCCTCGATGAACTGCCGATTGCCGCCGACGATATCGCGGAAGACGTCCGCGTCCGCCGGGAGGCTGGCCTTCATCGCCCGGTTCTCCTTCTCGAGACGGCGACGGCCGTCCAGGCGGCCCAGCACCAATTCGATCTGTTCGGGCGAAACAGGCTTGAGCAGGAAGTCTTCAGCGCCCGCCTTCATCGCCTCCACCGCGCGCTCGACCGTGCCGAACGCGGTCAGAACGATGACCGACAGCTCGGGGTTCCGCTCGCGGCACGCCCGCAGGACCTCGACGCCGTCCATGCCTGGCAGTCGCAGGTCAGTGAGTACGATCTCAGGGTCGAACCGTTCGACTAGCGCGACGCCGTCTTCTCCGCACGGCGCCTCCTCCACGTGGAACGCCGACGTGCGGAGCGCCTCGACGAGGAACTCCCGCGACAGGGGGTCGTCATCAATTACAACGGCGCGGCGACTCACGGGGTCCCTCCCGGATCACGCACAGGCAGCGTCATGACGAACCGAGCCCCCGACATCGGACTGGTCGTCGCTGAAACCGAACCCCCATGCAACTCCGCGAACTTGCGCACGAGCGCAAGGCCGAGCCCCGTACCCGTCGACTTCGTTGTGGTGAAAGGCCGGAACAGACGCGCACGAACGCCCGGCGCGATACCCGGTCCATCGTCATCGACGATGACCTGTACGCAGTGGTCCTTCCGGCAGGTCGAAACCCGGACGTGACCCGCATCACCTGTCGCTTCGACGGCGTTGCGGACCAGGTTTCCGATCGCGAGCTTGAGCTTCAGGCGATCACCGGACATGGACACGTCTTCCATGTCCTCGATCGTGATCGTCGCTCGGTGATCACCCGAGGGGTACGTGTCCGCCTCGACCTCGGCGATCAACGCACGCAAGTCGATCTTGTCCATGCGTGCCGGCTCGGGACGCGCCCACAGCAGCAGGTTGCTGATGATGCCATTCACCTCTGCGACACCGCGGCGAATCCGATCCGTGTATCGGCGCAACTGATCCGGATCCACTTCGGCTTCGGAACGCAGCGCCTTCTCGAGCAGACCGGCGAAGCCCTCCACGCCGTTCATCGGGTTGCGAATCTCGTGGGCCACACCCGCGGCCATCTCTCCGAGCTCGGCGAGCGTGTCGAGGCGCGTGACCTGGGAACGCAGGTGCGCGACCTCGGTCTGGTCGGACAGGATCTCGAGGGTCCCGCCATCCGGCAGGGCCGCGATCGATCCCGACAGGTGGCGCGCGCTACCATCGAGACAACACACGAGCCGCTCGACGATCGTCCCCGTGCGAACCTCTTCGCGACCGATGAGCAGAATGGGGCGGCCCCGATGGTCGATCAAGGTGCGCACGTCGCGTCCACGAATCTCGTGGCGGGGTCGCCCGAGAATACGTTCGGCGGCCGGGTTCACCGTCGTCACCGTGCCTTCCGAATCGGTCGCGAGGACACCGCACGGGATCGCGTCGAGGATGCCATTCAGCTCACCCGTAACCGACTTGAGTTGGGCGACCTTCGCCCGCAGTCGGCCGTTGGCGTCCTGGAGCCGACCCTCGACACCGGAGGCCTTGTTCTCGAGACGCGAATAGGCACGCTCCAGGTTCTTGGTCACCTGGTTGAAAACGCGAAAGCTCTCCTGGAGCTGGGCGACGTCGCCCTCGGACATTTGTGGAATGCGCTCCGGTGCTACGCCGTTCATTTGTTTTCCTTCCCCTTGGAGGACGAGATCAACGTGCGAATGCTCTGCTTGCGCTTGCCGAGGTCGAGCATCCATCGCGCCAGACCGCCCCAATGTCCGGAGGCGTCCTTCACCGACACCGCGGTGTACAGCGACTGAGCATCCTTCCACTGACCGAGCATCTCCTGGCAGCGCGCCATCTGGTACTGGATCTCGAGCGTGCGCTCGTCTTGGACGACCTGCTCGTACGCCCTGATCGCTCCCTGGTAGTCGCCCGCCAGATAGAGAGCCTTCCCATAGGCCGCCTTGTCGATGGCGTCGCGAATTTCCTTCTCCGTCGCCGTCTTCTGCTTCGGCGGCTCGGGTACGTCCAGGACGACGTCCAGCGCAGCCTCGGCTCGGGGAGTCACGACGAGCGCCTTCACGGCTTCGCCCTTCTCGCGATGTTGCCAGGTGCGCTTCCGGATCTGCTCGAGGAAGCGGGTCTCCGCCCGCAGCTCCTCCACCTGCTCGCGCTCGCGATTCAACGCCTCATTGGTGGCGGGAACGTCGCCGTTCTCCCGCAAGACGTTCGGGAGATCGACGACGATGCCCCGTTGCAGCGTCGCCTGCAGGTTCTCCAGGTGACGGATCTCCTCCTCCGTCTCGGAAAGACGGGCCTCGAGCACCTTCACCTTGGATCGGTCGGCCTTGACCAGCAGATCCCCGATGTCAGCAAAGATCTCCTGCAGGGTCGTCGATCCGCCGTCCACCTCGGACAGGGAATCGAGGATGTCCCAGATCGCTCCGCTCGTTCGCTGAGCAGGCCCCACCGTCGTGAGCAGCAGCGTCGCCATCAACACGAGCCAGCACCTCATTTTCCGTCCTCCTGATCTCCGCTCCTCGTACGCGACGAACCGAAGGACATGGCGGCCTTCGCAAAATCGCCGAGCGCAAGGAAGCACTTACCTCGCATCCGGGCGACCTCGTCAGCATCCACGCCTTCACTATCAGCGGGGATACGATCGAGCTGTGTGATCGCGTCTTGGTGACGCTTCAGTGCGATGAGGCAGCGCGCGGCCTGGAAGCGCCCCTGCCCCTCCCGTCCGCGGCGGTGCGACAGTGCGCCCCAGATCTTCAGGGCCTCTTCGAACGCCCGACGCCGGTAGAGCACGTCCGCCATCCCCTCCAGCAGATGCATCTGCAGGCCATCGGGGGCGTCGGACGGTAGCGACCCGGCGACACGCTCGTAGGCGCGCAACGCGCGCTCCTCCAATCCCATCTTGACGAGGATCTCGGCCTCGAGGAGGTGCGCCTCCACCAGCAAACGAGCGTTTGTTTCCTGCCGCAACGCGATTTGAACGTTCTGCAGCGCAGCGAAGCAATAGTCGAGCGCGAAGCAGGATCGCGTGATCGCGAGCGCCGCCCGCACCCGCAGCTCGGGCTGCTCGGAGAGCAAGCAGGCCTGCAGGCGGGGCATGGCGCGCTCGTGCTCGTCAGCACAAATGAGGCTGAGCCCTTCGTACAGCGGCACGTTCGCAGCGAGATCAGGATGGTCGCGCCGGCGGTCCACATCGAACGTGGCGAGGACCTCCATGGACTTGGCACCGTCTCCCCGTGCGTACCACAGTTCGGCATGCAAGATGACGGCAAGGGCGCGAAGGTGGTCGTCCTGTGCGCCATCTTCCACCCGCCGCAGCAGGGGCAACGCCACGTCGTACTCCTGGCGATCGATCAGCAAGCGCACCTTGCGCAGGTGGGCATGCATGACCTCATCGATGTGCACGTACTCACGCACGATGCGGTCGACCAGCGCCTCATGCTGAGCCACATCGCCACTTCGTAGAGCCGCATCCGCCGCGAGCAACAACGCGCGCGGCGCGCGCCCGTCCTCGCCAGAGACGATGGCGAACCGCTCCAGAGCCGTGACGGCCCGAACCCAATCACCACCGGCAAGGCAAAGCAGTCCGGTCCGGTATAGCGTGTCGGACCCCGATCCGGTCCCCACCGCAATGGAAGAACGCAGCCAGGCGTCGAGCGCCTTCTTCCGCGCCCACTCGACGGCGTCGTCGGAAGTCTCTGCCGGCACCGTGCGAACCTCGAGGGTCCCGTCTCCCAACACCCCTTCGAGGCCAATGGCCCCGGCGAGATGCCCGACGAAATCCGCCGCCGGCATCCGCTCGACGCGAACGGGCAGCGACTGTCCCTCCATCGCCTCCGGAGCACCGGGTTGCAAACGCAGCCTTGTCCCGAGGCGGGAAGCCAACTCGACAAACACGTCGCGGACGGATACGTCATCCACGCGCGCGCTGACCACGGAGATGCGGCCTTGCTGCTCGACCTTCACCTCGAGTGTCTGGGCGCATCCCGGTCCGGCAAGCCAGGCCAGGATCATCAGGGAAACGCACACCGCCAGGCTGTTCCGGTTCACAAAGCTCATCACCGGTGTCCCCCACGACCGAACAACACCGGATCGAAGATCTGGTCGAGTTGTGACTTGCGTGGAGCCTTGAACTCGGCTTCGTATGTACGGGCGAGGCGGCGATCCACCTCCGCGCGGAGATGCGAGGCACCGCCACCGGCCTGACCACCTCCGAGAGCGATGGCGTGATAACGACGCCGCGCCCCGCGTACGTCGCCGGCGGCCAGGTCAGCTTCGGCGCGCTGGAACACGAGCAGCGCGTTGCCATCGAGTCCGCTCATGAACGACGCCGCTTCCTCGCGATACAGCTCCGCGGCATCCGGCTGGCCCATCCGGTGACAGACGTCGGCCATCATGCGGCACAACGCAGCACGCACACCCCGATCGGTCGGATGAGACGCGAGCGCGCGTTCGATATGACGGCGGGCGTGGAGCAGTCTTCCATCCTTGATGGCTCCGCGGCCCAGGTCCAGATACTCGGCAGGGGTCAACTCCACCTGTGGTTCCGGGGGTGACGGCTGCGAATTCGAAGCCTGAGTCACCGACTCTTGCGCCGGCGAGGCCCCGCCTCCCGTCAGCACCGACCCGAGAATCCACGCAACGACAGCAACGCCCACACCGGCTCCCATGAGGAACCGATCGCGACCGGATAGACCGGCGATCCGTTCCCTCATCGAGCGCCGAAGCGTCGCTTCGCCTTCCCTCGTCTCCGGGATGTCGACTGTCTCTTCGAGTGTGGTCGTCATACGTCGTGAATTCCGTCGGTTGGAGCCCGCACGGGTTCCCTGTGTGGCAAGTGAGCAACCGCCGTGCCTGAACCGGATCTGTCAAGGAATGCAACAGATCCGCTGCAAAGGGAGTCCGATCAGGCCTCCCACACACGCGCGTCGCCCAACGCGGTGTCGTGCAGCTAGACGCTTTGCCGGATCTCGCGACGGTCGCGCGAGAGTCCGTAGTCCCGCATCTTGTTGTAGAGGGTGCTGCGGTTGATACCGAGTTCACGCGCGGCGCGCGTGATGTTGAAACGTGTCTCGGCGAGCACCATTCTGATCAACTCTTCTTCCATGCCCCGAATCGACCAGTCCTTGAGCGGGAGCATGTTGCCCGACGCCTGATCGACGACCGCCGCGTCGTCGGAAACATCATGGAGTGCGAGGTGGCGCGGCTCGATCATGCTGCCATCGCAGACGATGACCGCGTACTCGCATACGTTGCGGAGTTCGCGCACGTTGCCCGGCCACGGATGCTCACCGAGCATCCGGGTTGCCTCGTCCGAGAGGCCTCGAATCGGCTTTCGGAGAGACTCGGCGAACCGCTCGAGAAAGTGGTGCGCGAGCTCCGGGATATCATCCTTGCGATGCCGCAGGGGCGGGACCACGATGGGCATGACGTTCAGGCGGAAGTAGAGGTCCTTACGGAAGCGACCGGACGCGACCTCCTCCCACAACTCGCGGTTGGTCGCCGCGATGATGCGAATATCCATGTTGACGTCCTGGACGCCGCCAACGCGCTTGAAGCTGTTCTCCTGCAGGACGCGCAAGAGCTTGGCTTGCAAGGACTGCGACATCTCCCCGATCTCGTCGAGGAAGACGGTGCCGCCGTCAGCAGCCTCGAACAGGCCCTTCTTGCCCGCCACGTTGGCGCCCGTGAATGAGCCCTTCTCGTATCCGAAGAGCTCGGCCTCGAGGATGCTCTCGTTCAGCGCGGCGCAGTTGATCGCCATGAACGGATGGTCCCGACGATCGCCGTCGAAATGGACGGCGCGCGCCACGAGCTCCTTGCCGGTGCCGCTCTCGCCCTGGATCAGGACCGTGGTGCCAGGCGTCGCCGAGACCCGCGCGATCTGGTCCATGACCTTAGAAAGCTCAGGGCTGTTTCCGATGATGGGAGGCCGCGAGAGCTGGTCAACTGGCTGGCTGCTGGTTTGGGACTTCGTTCTGCGCGTCTCCAGGGCCGTCTGCAGCAGGTGGGAGAGCCGTTCCGTGTAGACCGGCTTCTCCACCACGTCGAGAGCGCCGGAGCGCATCGCCTCGACGACCTCTCGGGTGTCCGGATAGTCCGACATCGCCACGATCACCGGCGATTCGGGCCGCCTCGCGGCCTCGCGGACAAGGTCCAAGCCGGGGCCGTCCGGGGCCCTCAGTTCGGTGACCAGGGCGTCCACGGAATGGGACGACAGGAGTCGGCGGGCGGTCTGGAGATCCCCGGCGGGGGTGACCCGGAACCCCTCCACTTTGAGTGCTTCCTCCACATCTGATCGGGTGGCGGGGTCTGGCTCGACGAGTAGGACGGAGTACCTGTTGGGCATGACAGTTCCCGGATAAAGGCAGAGTTCTTGGTCTCTGCGTTTCTTGGTGGACTTCGAGGCACCCCCCCTATCGTCAAATCCAACAGGTGCCTGAAAAGAAATCACCAGGGTCGATTATCACGGCACTGAACCGCCGGGATCCGCGACAGTCCGCGCCAGATCCGGGGATTCCACTCAAGGAGGACAGGAGACGTCCTACAAGTCCCCTGAGCGGGGCCCCGGCACGAGAGGCTGTTGGCAGACTCCCGCCGGGTTTTCAAAGGAGGATAGAAATGGGACTTCGAGTCAACACGAACATCGCGTCTCTTACAGCGCAGCGCAGCCTGGCCAAGGCCACGGGTGATCTGAGCGGCAACTTCCGTCGTTTGAGCACGGGGATGAGAATCGCAACGGCGGCGGACGACGCTGCCGGTCTCGCCATCTCCGAGCGCCTCAGGGCTCGCATCCGGTCGCTGGACCAGGCCGGGCGGAACGCGCAGGACGGCATCAGCCTCGTCCAGACGGCCGAGGGCGCCATGCAAGAGGTCAACTCGATCCTCGTGCGGATGCGCGAGCTCGCCATTCAGGCATCGAACGGCACCACATCCGCCGCTGACAAGGACACGCTGAACTCGGAGTTCCAAGCGTTGATCGAGGAGATCGACCGGACCGCCAGTGCGACGAACTTCAACGGCGTCCAGCTGCTCGACGGCTCCGTCGCTGCCCTGACGCTTCAGGTCGGTGCGGGCACCGTCGCGAATGTGGACACCCTGGACGTGTCCCTCGCCGACATCCGTACGTCGTCGCTGACCATCAGCACCCTGGACATCGGTTCTTCGGGTGCCCACACGACCGCGATCCAGAACCTGGACGCGGCCATCGACGCCGTCAGCCAGGCTCGTGGCGACTTCGGCGCGGTCCAGAACCGTCTCGGCGGCGTGATCTCGAGCCTGCAGGTCACTTCCGAGAACCTCAGCGCGGCCGAGTCGCGCATCCGTGACGTGGACGTGGCCGCGGAGAGCGCCATGCTCACCAAGAACACGATCCTCCAGCAGGCGGCGATCTCGGTCCTGGCGCAGGCCAACATGCAGCCCCAGGCAGCGCTCGCGCTCCTGCAGGGGTAGTCCGATAAGCAGCGGTGGAGGCGGACGATCTTGAAGGTCGTTCGCCTCTGCCTCTTTTCTCGTCTCGACAAGAGCCGAGAAGAATACGGATGGGGTCCTCGCAGGGGGTCCGGCAGCCCAGGCAGAGCACGAGAGAGAGACGCACCATGGAGATCGGCAGCCAAATCACGTTCGGCGGACTCGCGACGGGACTGGACACCCGAGCGATCATCGACGCGCTCTTGAGCGTCGAGCAGATCCCCATCATCCGTCTTCAGAACAAGAAGACGGTGCTCAGCAGGCAGGACGACATCTACTCGCAGATCGACTCCAGGCTGGATGATCTGCGCACGCTGCTCGAATCGCTCGATACGGC
>JABSRK010000539.1 GCA_013213915.1 Planctomycetota bacterium | reverse complement strand
CCCCACGAAGGAGCGGATCTCCTTCCCCTCCGGTGAGAACACCACGACTCCCTTCCTGGCACTCGTGTAGATGTTGCCGGCCTTGTCGATGACGACTGTGTGCGGGATACCGCGGACACCATAGGCCCTGAGGTTGGTGAAGTCCTTGGCAATGCCGACGGGGAAGGTCACGCCCTGCTTGTCGAGAAAGGCGTCAAGGTTGGTGGCCTGAGCCTTGGCGGGAATCTTGTCGAGGGGCCGGTAGAACTTCGTCAGTCCGATGATGATCGCACCCCGTCCCTCCAGCTGCTTGCTGACACCCTCAAGCGCCTTCAACTCGAGTCGGCAAGACTCGTACTTGTCCGCAAAGAAGTTCAGAACGAGGACCTTGCCCTTGTGGGCGCGGATCGACGTCGGCACTCCCTTGAGCCAGACGCTGACGCCGACGAGTTCGGGAGCCGACTTGCCAATCCAGCCGAGCTGCTCCTCGAGCATCTGGAGATAGCTCGAGTCGTCGTGGCTGGACCTGAGTTCGGTGAGTCGCTTACGCGCGTCAGCGATGCGCCCGGCGTCGCGCAGAAACTCGATCGCCTTGATGCTCGCATCAGCGACCAGCGGCGACTCGTCGCCTGAAGACGCGACCGTGTCGAGGCGCGAGATCGCCTCGTCAAGCGCGCCTTGCTGGTGCCTCGCGATGGCGAGGTAGTACTCCGCGACGTTCTTGCGGTCGCTCTTGGAGTTGGTCGTCAGAAACGACGACAGAACCCGTCCAGCATTCGCCCAGTCGTGGCTGTCCAGATACGCCGTACCGAGCGAGATCGTCGCTTCCTCGACATCGGGTGAGTCGGGGGTCTTCTCGATAAACGCGCGGAAGTGAGGGATGGCGTCCCTCGGCTTGCCAGCGAGCGCACACGCGCGGCCGAGAACGAAGCGGCCCTCACCAAGCGTCTCCGCCTTCGAATCCCACTGATTGATGAAAGAGAGGAGTTCGGCGCGGAAGCGCTGTGCGCGCGTCCTGGCCGCGTCCTCGGAAAGTTGCTCGCCATTCTCGGCCCTCATGAGGGCCATGACGCTCTCGAAATCGTCCTGGATACGGTCGTCCGCGCGTGTCTGCCCGACGGCAGACGCCGCGAGGACGAGAAGAAAAGTCAGGATGCGCATGTCGGTTCCCTGGTCAGGGACAGGTCGGCTCCAGCCACAGGATATCGAATGCTCGAGGGTGGCTCCAATGCGACAGCAGGACGGCCTCGCTGCGGCCACGCTGACGGCGGGCCCTCGGCCGCCCGGCGCACCCCAAACCCTGAGAATGCCGGGGCTCCCCCTGTCGCTGCAAATCCACGGGGAAGAGGTCCTCTACAGCGGGCAGGTGCGGTCGAGCAGCCGCAAGATCAGGAGCACGCGGAAGGTCACGTCCGTGTACTTCTTGTGCTTCCCGCGCCAGGACTCCTCCAGCGGAAAGTAGTGGTACTGGGATCGCGAGACAGCCTTTTCGATGTGGTCGTCGACGCGCCAGACCCCATCGTCCTCCTGGAGCGAGACAACCCAGTCCAGCAGCTCCACCGCCTTGTCCGAACGAGTCAGCGTTCCTGTGCGCGCCAGGAGCTCGAGATCGTGCAGCAAGAACCCGAGCCGCTTGTCTGCAAACTCGTCCCTGCCCCACTGCGAGATGTGGAGATCGACGAGCTTGATGTACCGCTTACCCGCCGCTTCACGCAGCCGCAACGCGATCTCGTCGCCCTTCATCATGTGATCGACGACGCGCTTCACGACAACACGTGCTCCGTCCGTGTGAAACACGGGATGCCACGCCATCAGGTAGAAGAGGAACATGTCCGGAATATGATGCCCAGGCTTCACCACGCGATAGATCCCGTCATCCTTGGACTCTTCCGCGATCTCGATCTGGCCATCGAAGAGGTCGGGCTCACCGCCCGTCGGGTACTGCTCGCCGAGTTCGCCCAGAACCCGCTCAGCCACCGCGACGACGGACGGCTCGTCCCCGTATCCCGCGCGAGACAGTGACGCCGCCGAGATCACGGCGAGCGTCTGCAGGATCTCACGCGTGGCATCCTTGTTCGTGCCCGCGTACCCCTTCATCTCGAAGAGGTCGGCGGTCATGTCCTCCATCACGTAGCGCAGCATGCGCCCGGCCGAACTGTGGATGATGGGA
>JABSRK010000538.1 GCA_013213915.1 Planctomycetota bacterium | reverse complement strand
CGCGGGGATCTCGCGCGCCACGACGGTGAGCCGGGCGTGGGGCTGCGGTGCCACCTGGCGACGATGACGCTGCGTTCCCGGCTCGGCGATCTCATGGGGCTCGGCCGCGCGCTGCACGGCCTCGGCACGATCTTCATGGCTGAGGGTCAGTCAGATCTAGCCGAGAGATACTACGGACGGGCGCTGCACCTGCGCGCCGAGGTGGGTGATCTCGCGGGGCAGGCTGATTCAGCGAACAACATGGGGGTCCTGCTGCGCAAGATCGGGCGCACGGCTGAGGCCATCGATCATTACCGGACGAGCTTAAGGATCCGCCGACAGATCGGGCATACGGCAGGAGAGGGGTTCTCGTACATCAACATCGCGAGGGTCTATTACGAGCGCCGCGAGCTCGACGCCGCGGTGAAGTACTACGACCGCGCGCTCCAGGTCGCCCGTCGTCTCTCGGACGCGCGCAGCCAGGCGCAGGTGCTCAACGCCCTTGGGGCCGTCGCCCACCTGCATGATCGTTTCGTAGCGGCCATCCGGCATTATGAAGAGGCGGAACGGCTCGACCGCATGGTCGGGAACTTGAAGGGCGCGCTCGTCAAGCGGTTGAACCTGGCGGCTGAGTACCTCCGTGTTGGTGACCTCGACCGGGGTGGTCAGCTTGTCGAGACGGTGGCCCGCGTCCAGCGTTGGCGAGACGACCATGAGCTTGACGGATGGCTGCGGCTTCTCGCCGGTCGGCTGCATCTCGCCGCCGGTCGGAACGCGGCGGCTCGGGAAGCGCTCGCGATTGCTGCGGAAGACGCGGAGGCCGCGAGCGACGCCGAATTCGCGGCCGAGGTGGGTATCGCGCGGGCCGAGGTCGAGTTGCGTATGGGCCGGGGAAGTCAGGCGCTCGAGGTGTTGCCTCCCGAGTTCGACGGCCTGTCGCGCGAGGCGACGGCCAGGATCGCCATCGTCCGGGCGCGTGCGTTGTTGTTGGGAGCGGGCGAGGACCGGAATGCGGTGGAGGCGCAGGTCGAAGAGGGGGAACGCTTCGCGCGTCGGGCGCGCATGACGGGGCTCGAGTGGCAGTGTGCGCGATGTCGGGGCGCGCTCCGCGCGGCGGTGGAGGACCGTTCCCAGTCGCTCGCATCCTATGCCACGGCCCTCGAGGCGCTGGAGACCATCCTCGACGGTTTGAGCGACAGTGATCTGCTGGACGGGTTCATCGCGAGCCACGACGTCCGTTCCTTTGTCGAAGAGGTGGACGAGCTCGCGAGCGGGCTGGCCAAGAGTGAGCGGTCCATGTTGCCCGGCGTGGCCGGCGCGCTCGTCCGCAGCGTGCGGGAGTCCCTGTTCGAGGCGAGACGCCAGGTCGGCCTGCAAGAAGGAGTGTCACGCAAGAACGAGGAGATGATGCGGCGCATCCTCGAGATCAGCCGTGCGCTCAGAAGCACCGCTCCACTCGATGACCTGTTCCGCCAGATCGTGGATGGGGTGGTCGAGTTCAGCGGCGCTGAGCGGGCGTTCTTGTTGACAGTTGACGAGCGTGGGCGCATCCGCATTCCGGTGGCGCGCAGCCGCGAACGCGAGCCGATCTCCGAGCCGCAGCAGCAGGTTTCGCGGCGTATCATCTCCGAGGTGCTCGAGAAGGCGCGCAGCATGCGCATCACGGATGCTGGCGGCGCGTACGCAACCGCGGAGTCGGTGGTCAATCTCGATCTGCGCTCGATCATGTGCGCGCCCATGATGCGGGGGTCGTTGGTCGTCGGCATGCTGTACGTCGACAACCGGTCAAGGGCGGGGCAGTTTACGGGTGCGGACCAGGAACTCCTCGATATCTTCGCCGCCCAGGCGGCCATCGCGCTGGAGAACGCGCGTCTTGTCCGCGAGTTTGCCCGCGACGAGAAGATCCGTGTCATGGGGAATCTCGCCGGCGGCGTCGCCCACGACTTCAACAACCTGCTGACCGCGATTCTCGGCCGGGCGCAGCAGCTGACGGAACTCACGGATGATGACCGTATCCTGGGCGGTCTCGACACGATCATGAAGGCGGCCCAGGACGGATCCGTGGTCGTCAGCCGCCTGCAGGAATTCACGCGTACCCGTCGCGAGGGGTCATTCCGCAGCGTCAACCTCGGCGAGGTGATCACCGACGTCTTGGAGTTCACCCGCACGCGAT
>JABSRK010000537.1 GCA_013213915.1 Planctomycetota bacterium | reverse complement strand
GTTGGTGAGGTCCACCGTCACGACGGTGGTGAGCGGGTCCTGCCCGTCCACCTGGCTGCGTCGCTCTCCGCGCTTGGTCCCGAAGCCGAGCTTGCGGTCCTTGGTGTAGTAGAGACGCCACACGCTGTTGGCGGCCCCCCACTCCTCGAGCGTGACCACCTCGAAGGTCTCGAGGTTGATGTCGATGAGGCCCATGAGCGAACGATTGCGCTTCACCGGATCGCGCATGGTGTACATGTGGCGGATGAGCGGCAGTCGCTGGTGATCGAAGTAGTCGTCTCCTCGCAAGGAGATCGACCCCATCCCGGTGTACCGCGGAGTCGAGAGGTCCACGTGCCCCATCTTCTTCAGGGTCTTCGCGTTGATGATCGTCAGACCGTCGCGGGAGACGATCCAATTCTTCCCGTCGGGGCTGATCTCCGCGCCACGGCGGATCGCCGAGGGCAGCTCTTTCATGTGGTCGAGGACCTCACGCTCCACGCGGTCGTAGTGGAGCCACTCGCCCTCCTCGATGACGAAGCGGTCGGGCTTGCGGCGCACACGATCGACGTTGACGTACCAGTGCGTTCCGCCGGGGATCTCCTTCACCCCGTCGACGCGGATGATCCAATCAGGGATCTCGAAGTTGTGGTCTTCGACGAACTCCATCTTGGCGATGTCGAGGACCTCGACGTGCGCCTGCTTCCCCGTCACGAAGAAGAGCTGCTTCTCGTCGTGGGACATCGTCCGTCCGTCGACCACCCCGTGTTGGGTGTGGACCGTAGAGACCACCGCGTCGGTCTCGATGTCGTACTTCAAGACGGTGTCCGGCGCCGCGTAGAGCATGAAGTAGTCCCGCTCCTTCTCTTGCCCGGCGGTCGCCGGGAGCGTGAAGGCGCAGCTCAGCGCGAAGAGCTCGAAGAGGCGCTTCACGGGAAGACGAGGTCGATCTTGGACCAGTCGTGGACGGGCGCGCCGCAGCTGCTCGACCAATCGGGGAAGTTCGTCAGCACATCGGGGACCTGCGCCGGCCAGTAGCAGGCGTGATAGCAGTCGTAGAGGTCGCGCTCGACCGGTGTGCAGAGCCCGTAGGTCCCGCCGCCGCTGTCCACCTCCCAGCCCGGGTCGAGCTGGGTGGAGCAGCCGAAAGGGATGTCCGCCATGGCCTTGGCCGACGGATCCCCGCGACTGGAGCGCTCCTCGATCCAGCGCGCCTTCTGATTGATTGCCTTCAGATGCTTCACAGTTCCACCTCCATTGTGGCGCCCGCCGGGGCGCCTTGCTTTCCATCCAATCGGTCCAGGAACTTGGGGTTCCCCACCGCGATCCGTCCGTACGCCTCGAGCCCAAGGTCGGTCCACGCCCGCACCCAATCGCAGTGGTGCACGTTCGCGTGGGAGGCGTCGCCGTAGCGGACCTGGGCTTCGTGATAGCAACCGCCCGAGCAGTGCGGCCGCGCGAAGCAGGTCTGGCACTCGGGCTTGTTCGAGATGTGTCCGTCGCGCAGGAACTGCTGGCGCTTCTCCTGATCGATGCCGGACTCCAGATCCCCCACCTCATGCTCTCCCGACTCGACGAAGCGGTGGCAGAGCCCCAGGTCGCCCTCGGTAGAGACCCCGAGGAGCCCCAAGCCGGCCCCGCAGGGGTGGGCCTTGTTCACGCCCTGGTGGAGCTCGCGCAGGAGATCTTCGATGTTCGAGAAGCCGTGGTGAGTGTCGTTGATCGCCGCCTCGACGTAGTCGTCAGCGAGCGCCCGGAAGCCGTCCAAGAGGGCGTCCATGCTCGTGTCGGCGAGGGCATAGTCACGCCCCGGCGCGCTCGTGACCGGGGCGAAGCCCACCTGGTAGAAGCCGAGCTCTTCGACGAGATGCTCGTACGTGTCCTGCACCGACGCGGCGCCCTCGGTCAACGTCACGCGGGCGCCGATCGGCGGACCATGGCCCCGGTTGGCCTCGATCAGGCGGCGAATCCGGGGGGCGATCTCCTCGTAGGAGCCCTTTCCACTCTTGAAGCTGCGGTGACGGTCCTGCTCCTCGGCTCCTCCGTCGATCGACACGTTCACACCGAAGCGGTGCGTCACCAGGAAGTCGATGATCTCGTCGGTGAGCAGCGTCGCGTTCGTCGTCAGGGCGAAGCCCAGGCGCTTGCCGCACTCGAGGGCGCGCTCCTCGGCG
>JABSRK010000536.1 GCA_013213915.1 Planctomycetota bacterium | reverse complement strand
CATCGCTGAAACGTGAGGCGGCGTCGAGCATCGCCTCGCGCCTGGCCTCGCATTCGACCAGCAGATCTTCGGGGATGGCCTCCTCGCGGAGATCCTGGCCGTTGCTGCCGTCGAAATAGACGGCCTTCATCCTGACGAGATCGACCACCCCGTCGTGATCGTCTGCCAGCCCGATGGGGATTTGCAGCATCACGGCGTTCAACCGCAGTTTCTCCCCCAGCTGGTCACATACGAGGGCGGGGTTGGCACCTGTTCGGTCGCATTTGTTCACGAAGGCCAGCCGGGGCACCTCGTACCGCTTCATCTGCCGATCGACGGTTATTGACTGGCTCTGAACGCCCGCCACGGCGCAGAGCACCAGGACAGCCCCATCCAGGACGCGCAGCGAGCGCTCGACCTCGATGGTGAAGTCCACGTGCCCGGGTGTGTCGATGATGTTGATGTGGTGGCCGTTCCACTCGACATGGGTGGCTGCGGATGCAATGGTGATCCCGCGCTCGCGTTCGAGCTCCATGGAGTCCATGGTCGCGCCCACCCCGTCCTTCCCACGGACCTCGTGCATGGCATGGATCCGGTCGGCGTAGAAGAGGATGCGCTCGGTGAGCGTCGTCTTCCCCGAATCGATGTGGGCGCTGATCCCGATGTTGCGCAGCTGCGCCAGGTCCATGGCAGAGGCCTCCCCAGTGAGCACCTTGCCAACCGGGTGCGGCAAGCAAAAGACCGACCTTCACGAAAACCGAGGGTCGTCGATGGCGCCGGAGCGCCGCGGCCCCTCGGTCAGCATGGCGTCGGAGGCGTCGCCGGGCTCACCTGAAGCTCTTGATCATCTGCTCGAGCACGAAGGGGACTCCGCCGGGAGCGCGTTCGACAACGCGGCCTGCGATGGCGAGGACGCTGGCGAGTCCAATGGTCCGGCACTGGAACACCAGGCCTCCGTCATCGGCATAGCCGATGCCCCCGAAGCTGTTCAGGTGCGCGAGGAACGTCTCCACCGGCGGCATCTCCGTGATGTCCACAGGGACGAAGGCCGGCACGATGCCCGGCAGGATGTCATACGCCGCTTCGTAGGCGAACCCGAGCACGCGCTTGCTGTCGATCCACCAGATGGCGGAGGACTTGTTCCACGGCATCCCGTCGACGCACGCGCGGAAGTTCGTCGCCGAAGCGATGGTCGGCGCCTGCGGGTTAGCCAGACGATCCAGCGCCTCCTCGATGCCGCTGCGGGTGGGGGAGAGGAGCAGTCGGTCGGCGGTCAGGGTGTAGCACGGGCTGCCCGGGAAGTTCACCCAGCCTCGTGGCGCAGCCATGTGGATGGTGTGCTCGCCGTGCTTGATCGTGCGGAAATCTACCGGTATCTGGGTCAGCAGCGCACCGATCAGCGCATTGGCTTTGTCACGGTCTCGGACTCCGATGGACGCGACGATCTTGGGGACGCGGAGGTCGCGAGGCATCTCGGCATAGATCACGAACTCGTCGCCCAGAGCGGCGAGGATGTCGTCGCGGACGCTGAAGCCCAGTTCCCCTTCGGCCGCGGCGATCATGGCCTGGCTCTGTCCCGCCATCTCGGGATCGGCGAGGGCGACAAAACTGGCCCACGCCGTATCCCACGCCTTGGAGAGGTCGCAGCGCATACCAGCGAAGGCGAGGGCGTCTTGAGGAACGAGGCGAAGGGACGCGGCGCTCAGGGGCTTGCCGCCGCCAAGCGCGAGCATGCCTGTTCGAGGTGCTGGTGCGTCGAGATAGACCGTGTCGAGGCAATCTCCGTCATGGACTGCGCTGGCGAGGTAGAGGGCGTTCGCGCCTCCGAATCCGGAGGCATCGATCTGTTCGAGGATGTCGTCGGGAATGAGCAGCTTGAATCGCCTCTTTGTGGCGTCGATGTTCGCGTAGAACTCCACCAGCGTGTTGCCCTTCGACCTGCTGCGGCAGCGCTGGAAGACCTCGGTCGTGGCCAGCGTCTTGGAATTCTCCCGCTGGGAGAAGTTGATGCACTTGCGGATGGGTCCCTGCCCGACGCTCACCAGCAGCAGATTCTCGAGGTACGCGTAGCACAGTGCGAAGTCCATGCCGCCGAAACTCGCCTTGTAGACGTTGACATCGATTCCCTTGAAGGGTTTCACCTCGTGGGTGATGCCCTGCTGATCCAACATGGGCTGCATCTG
>JABSRK010000535.1 GCA_013213915.1 Planctomycetota bacterium | reverse complement strand
CCGAGAACACGACGCCCCATCCGAACGTGTCATCTGCCTTGTTGCGTTCGTGGACGACGAAGGTGCACTCAGGGAACGCCCGCTTCATGAGGATGCCTGAGTAGAGGCCCGCGGGGCCGCCGCCGATGCTGACGATACGCATGGTGCAGGACGTTAGCAGAGGGGAGGGTGCCCTTGCACCCCGACGATCAGCGCCAGCGCAGGAGCATGGTGCGCGGGTCGAAGTCCAGGTGGATGCCTTCGGGGAGAGACCTGCCGTGCACCTTCACGAATCGCAGGGGGACATGGCGCTCTTCGGGCTCGAGCGCGACGACGACCGAGATCAGGTCCTCGACCCGGGAGAGGGAGTCGGGCATGTGACGGGTGTCATGCTGGGTCGTGCGCCGCGTCTGGGCAGTGAGCCACACCTCGAACTCGAAATCTCTGGCGAGTGTCTTGAGTCCATCCAGGTCTTCGCGTGTCACCGTGTCGAAATCGGGCCAGTTGGAGATCTCGACCAGGTCCGGGCTGAACTCGGCGTGTTCCTGGGCGAAGGTCAGGGTCTGGCGGAATCGCTCGAGCGAGAAGTTGCCGCCGCCGTAGGTATGGATGCGGCTATGGCGTTCAACCCGGGTGAGCATCTCGGCGCGATGAGCGATGGCGAGGCTCTTCTCTACCTCTTCCAGGATCTCGTCGCGGTAGGCGCGGATGTCCCTGACTGACTTGCCCAGGGTGACGTGGAGCGCGTTGTGACCATCCATGGCCTTGTCGATCGCGATCAATGTGAGGAGCGCGACCTTGCCCGTCCCGTGCCGCGACGTGAGGACGCCGATGTTGCCCGCCCCTAACCCGCCTCCGAGGACCTTCTCGAAGACGCGTAGAGGGCGGTTGCTTCCCGCTTCACTCATCCTTGCTCTCTCCGGGTTCACTTCTTGGCTGCCCGTTGTTCCTGGTACTTCTTGACGAGTTCAGCCTGCACGTCGGACGGCGCCGGAGCATACCGGTAGAACTCCATAGAGAACTCAGCTTTGCCTTGTGTCGCCGACCGCAGGGCGGTCGCGTATCCGAACATCTCCGCCAGGGGGACCTCGGCTTCAATGCGCACGAAGCCGTCGTCGTCCATCGTGCCTACCAGGATGCCGCGACGCTGCAGCACCGTGCCAACCATCTCGCCCTGGAATTCTCCCGGCCCCTCGATCGACACATTCATGATCGGCTCGAGAACCTGGGGGGCACCCTTGGGGTAGTACTCGCGGAAGCACCCTTCCGCCGCGGTCTGGAACGCGCGGTCCGATGAATCGACGGCGTGATGCTTGCCATCCTCGAGCTGGATCTTCAGGGATACGAGGGGAGCGCCGATCAACGTGCCTTGTTCCAGTCGGCGCCGGAAGCCCTTTTCGACGGAGGGGATGTACTCGCGCGGAACGCGGCCGCCGGTGACCGAATCGACGAACTCCATGCCTTCGGTTTCGCCCGGACCTATGCGCCCGATGATGCGGCCGAACTGACCCGATCCGCCGGTCTGCTTCTTGTGCGTGTAGTCGAAGGAGATCTCCCTCGTCATCCGTTCACGGTACGCGACCTGGGGCGCGCCGACCGTGACGTCGGCGTTGAATTCTCGCTTCATGCGCTCGATGTAGACGTCGAGATGCAGTTCACCCATGCCCGAGACGATGGTCTCTCCGCTCTTGTCGTCGACGTGGACCCGGAAGGTCGGGTCCTCCTTGCCGAATCGTTGCAGCGCCTTGGACATGTTGGCCTCGGCCTTGCGGTCTGTCGGGGTCACGGCGAGGTGGATGACGGGCTCCGGCACGTGCATGGACGAGAGGACGAGGTCACAGTCGCCGGTGCGGAACGTGTCGCCGGACGCGCAGTCGATGCCGAACAGCGCGATGATGTCGCCCGCGTCTGCGGCATCGATGTCCTCCAGCTTGTCGGCGTGCATCCGAACGAGGCGACCGATCTTGACCTTGCGACCCGTGCGACCATTGAACACCGTGTCACCCTTGGAGATGCGCCCCTGGTACAGCCGCACATACGTCAGTTGCCCGTAGGGGCCGTCCTCGAGCTTGAACGCATAGGCCAGGAGCTGGTCATCGAGGTCGTGGGTCACGGGATGTTCGCTGTCGTCTTTGGGATCGATCGCGTTGTTTTCCACGTCGGTCGGACAAGGCAGGTATCGAGTGACCGCGTC
>JABSRK010000534.1 GCA_013213915.1 Planctomycetota bacterium | reverse complement strand
TAGAAACGTCCTGTCACCGGGAGCACAATCATCGCCTAGCGCTGGCGCACCATTCGGGAAGAGGGGCGTGTCAGGACCTGTCCCGTTCCCAGGGAAAGGGCTGGCTGATACACCCGGATTCCCCATGTCAGCCATTGTGCACCTGATCTGGGGGAACGTGACGATATTGCTGAAACGGCCGGCACTGAGGGGGATGATTTCATTGTGCGGGTTGAATGGCTCCGCCGGTCCGACTCGGACCACACCGCCGTAGTCTGTGACTACTGCGTCGGAGAGTCGGTCGGGGAGCCTGCGCGCCCGGTCGCCATACGAATTGGCCGAGGAGAACATTCCACATCCGCGCGAGTACACGCAGTCGAAGCGGCCTTCGAGGCGCACATAGGCGCTCAGCAGATCGATCGGCCCCCAGCCGTCGGGCAGGATATCGAACTCGAGTTCTACGTTGAGCACGTTGTACCACTGCGCCAGGTCGAGCTGTTGTTCGAACTTTTCGTCCAAGGCCCGGATCTGCATTTCGGCAAAGCCGTGCACCTGGATCCGTCCGTCGAAGGCCTCGATCGCAGCCGCGGCGCTCGGCAGAAGCAGCCCGACACCAAAGATTGCCGCGATCGATGCCGCCAAACTCTTCGAACCGCGCTCAGCAATCAGACCCACCATGCCACCTCCTGTCTTGAACACGTCCTTGCAACACCCAACTGTCCGCGACGCAATCCCTAACGCAAACACCCGCCGAAGCCCCTGCGCAGAAATGAGTTTGAGAAATTTCGCCCACAGCGAACCGAACCGAGAGACCAGCCCCGCACAGCCGGCGTTCGAGTCGGGCTTTTCCCCCGTCGGCAGAGTTATAACTCCCGGAGCAAGCTGTTTACAACGAATATCTTTCGCCGAGCAGCGAACTTCCGTCGCTTGCTGCGCCACGACGAGGTCTCGAAAAAATCGGACTCCGAGTCATTTATTGGCAATCGGGCCGTCGAGTTGCGGGCGTGTATTCGTTTCGGCAGGCTGGCAAGCACGCGAATGACCGACACGATCTTTGGAAAAATCGCCAGCGGGCAGGCGCAAGCCGACATCGTCTACGAAGACGATCGGGCGCTCGCCTTCCGCGATCTCAACCCGCAGGCCCCCACCCACCTGCTGGTAATTCCCCGCAAACCACTAGCCACATTGTCCGAAGCCGATTCGGACGACCAGGCGCTGTTGGGTCATCTATTGCTGGTCGCGAACCGGGTGGCTTCGGAAGCCGGTCTCGAGAACTACCGCGTGGTCGTGAACAACGGAGCCGGCGCCGGCCAAACCGTCTTCCACCTCCACCTCCACGTTCTCGGCGGCCGAAATTTCAGCTGGCCCCCCGGCTAGCTCCCGACAAGACGGCTCGCCGCTCGGGTGCCACCCATGCGAAGACCGACGGCCCGAGCACACGCCGTCGGGCGACCCAGAAAGCCGGGCCGGCACCTGGACCGAACCCGAGCGTGGTGGAATCTACCCTCCTGGGATCAGGCTGACGGGTACCGGCATCAGGTTCCACGTGAAAATCGGGCGGTCGTCGGGTCTCGTGTAGATCGTCTCTCGGACCAATTTGGCGCCGTTCCAGACGTAGCGCCGGACTTCCTTGTGCTTGTCGCTGGCCACGTACAGTTCATCTACTCCGTCTTCGTCCAAGTCGGCCAGGATCGACGCATGTTCGAACCCGGCCGAGTCGCGGTCGATCAGCTCGCGCTTCCAGGGCTGGGAGGGATCGGCGCCGGGCCTGAAAAGCCACAGTCCGACGCTGAACGTCGCGACGACCATTTCACGCTTTCCATCGCCGTCGATGTCGCCGACCGTCAGGAAGCGACTCAATGAGTCCGGCAGCGTGGCGATCACGGCGCCCTGTGTCGGGGGCGTAGCGGCCCCGTAACGCCGAATCTCGACGGGAGACTTGATGCGCCGGTTTGCGCCCTTGCCTTCGGTTTCGCCTTCGACCGACACGTAGAGTTCATCGATTCCGTCCCCATCGACATCGGCGACGAGAATCTCCTTGGCGTGTCGGTCGCCGAGGTCGGCGACCACGACGCGCTCGCCGCCCTGCGCGGGGATGTAACGGACGACTTCGCCCGATTGGGGGGATCCGTCCAATCGGTTCGGCTCGCTGGGTGTCGCATAGATTTCCGGGACGCCATCGGCGTCGAGGTCGCCAGTTT
>JABSRK010000533.1 GCA_013213915.1 Planctomycetota bacterium | reverse complement strand
ACCGCGGCTGTGGGGCCAGAAGTGCTGAATCCGTGGACGCGCGATGCACAGAAAGTAGCCTCGCGAGTCCACGCTAGAGCTCGATCGGGATCGAGTTGAAGGGAACGTTCGGCCGGCTCGCAACGTGCACCCAGACGTGTACGTGGGGGTCGCCCCGGAAGTGCCAGGTCAGGCTCGGCCCCTCGAGGCGGAAGCTATCCCAGAGATTGTCGCCGCCTCGGTACCAGGGCTCGAACAGCGATAGGCTGCACGCGGCGAGCCCGCCCTGGGCGGCGAGCGCCGCGCGCACAGCCGACCGATCCTCGGCGCGGAACGGCTCGACGAGAATGTCGAGGAGTCGGTCCGCTTCCTCGAGCTGGTCCGGTGAGAGTGTGGCCAACGATAGGCCCTGCCGGTCGTTCGGTGTGACGAAGGTGACATCGGACTCGTCTGGCGGTGACTTCACCCGCGCGCTCTGCTGTTGATTCCCGTCGAGCAGGTCATAGAGCGCAGTGGCTGCTTGCGCTTGATGGAAGAAGACGTTGCCCGAGTGACTGCTGCGCTCGACGAAGCTACCGGACCACCAGGTGCCCGTGGCATGGCCGTAGAAGATGGGGCCACCGAACGCGAGCGGGGAGGGGTCCTCGCCTCCAGCTCGGAGCGTCATGTGTCGTCCGGTCATCACGAACTGGAAGGGACCGCGGTCGGGGTCGCCGAACAGGCCGATGCTCTGACGCCTTCCCCAGCCGCCCGCGTCGTCCTGGAGCTGCCGGTCGTAGCGCTCGTGCCAGCCCGGGTCGATCAGGCCCTCGAAGATCGCGCGAACCAGCGCGCGCTGATCACTCGTGAAGAAATCGGAGTCGAGTTCCGGTCCGGTGATGTTCCAGTTGGCTGAGACGCGGGCGCGCAGCAACCCGCGGTCGGCGTCTACGTGGTCCCAGGGGAAGGCAATCTCGGTGCGCTGCGCGTCGGAGAGCATCCGATGCAGCTCCCGGGCCAGGGCCTCCGGAGAGTCGGTCACGGCGGCCAGGCTTCGATAGGGCCAACCGAGCGTGGCGGCGGCAACAGCGCTGCCGCCCAGGCCTTGGAGGAATCGCCGGCGTTCGAGCTCCATGATGTACTCCTTGGGAGCCCTGAAGGGTACGCGGTCGGCGGATCAGATGGAACCCGGCAAGAGTTTCACACCCCAGAGCAGCACCCGACCGACCCGGTAGCCGTCGCCCTTGCCCATCAGCCGCGCGACGGCCTGAAGCGATATGATTTGGCTCTCCTGATCGAGAGGTCCGACACATGACCTACGACATCTTGTTACGCGGCGGCCGCGTCATCGACGGAACCGGGATGCCCGCATACCTGGCGGATGTCGCAATCAGTGACGGAAGGATCGCGCGCATCGGACGCATCGACGAGGCTGCGACACGTGTGCTCGACGTGGATGGTGCCTATGTGACGCCGGGATTCATAGACGTCCACACTCACTACGACGTTCAGTTCGACTGGGATCCACTAGCAACACCGGCGTGTTATCACGGTGTCACTACCGTGCTCACGGGCAACTGCGGCTTCTCCCTGTACCCGGCGAAGAGCGAAGACCTTCCGTGGCTCGCGGCAATGCTCTCGCGCGTCGAGGGCATGTCGAAAGAAGCCATGGCGGAGGGCTTCAGCTTCAAAGGCGGAAGCTTCTCGGACTTCTGGTATCGCCTGGAAGGACGGCTCGGAATCAACGCGGGCGGCTACGTGGGTCATTGCGCGGTGCGACGCTACGTCATGGGTGACGACGCTTCTGAGCGTACGGCCACCGAAGAAGAGATTCGCGCCATGCAAGAGCTCGTGCGCCAGTCGATGCGCGAAGGGGCGGTGGGCTTCTCGACATCGCAGCTCGACCTCCATGTCTCAGAAGACGGCCGCGAAGTTCCCTCGAACCACGCCTCCCCGGAGGAGATCATCGCGCTGTGTTCGGTGCTCGCGGAGTTCGATCATGGAGCGATCGAGATCATCCCGCGATCGTTCAACGAGGGCTACGACGAGGCAGATCGCCAGCTGTTGCGAGAGCTGTACCGCGTCTCGGGTCGCCCGAAGGCCACGTTGTCGGCGAGGGTCATCGAGAACAGGAAGGAGTCCTGCGTGACCATCGCGATGTGGCCGCGCAGCGTCGCCAGCGGGATCCGGTTCACGTCGCGCCCGTCGAGAAAGAGCTGCCCCT
>JABSRK010000532.1 GCA_013213915.1 Planctomycetota bacterium | reverse complement strand
CCCCCACCACGGCGGCCGTAGCCCTCGCCGCGGGTGTCGCCCTGGCGTCCTTGCTGGCCAGCGCCTGAACGATCGTCGCCGCGACCGTAACCGCCACCGCGGGTGTCACCCTGGCGTGATTGCCAGCCACCACCGGACCGGTTGTCTCCTCGACCCCGGTCGTATGCACTGCGCTGCGCGTCCCCCCCACGCTCCTGCCAGCCCCCGCGCCGACCGTCGTCCCTGAGGCGAGCGTGTCCGCTTCGACGAGCCGCTGTCGCGTCACACGTCCCTCCGTGTGGGCGGCCCCGCCGATGCCCTCGCGGGCCTCGATGTACACGCCGACCTCGATGCGACCCTCTTCGCTTCCGAACCGACGATTGTCAGTCCGACCAATCTCGATATCGATCATCGAGGCAGGGTCTGGATCTGCGAGGTGGTCAACTACCGGCGTAACAACGGCAAGCGTCCCGAGGGTGACCGGATTGTGATCCTCGAGGACAGCAATGGCGATGGCGTCAGCGACAAGTCGACGGTCTTTTACCAGGGACGTGATATCGACTCGGCCATGGGCATCGTGGTGCTTGGCAACAAGGTGATCGTTTCCTGCGCTCCCAACGTGTTCGTCTTCCATGATGACGATGGCGATGACAAGGCGGACCGCAAGGAGCTCCTCTTCTCAAAAACAGGCGCGCCCCAGCACGACCACTCAACCCACTCGATCGTTTTCGGGCCGGATGGAAAGTTCTACTGGAACGTCGGCAACACCGGCAAACACGTACACGATGCCAAGGGGACCATCATCACCGATATCGATGGCCACGAGGTCCGGGACAACGGCAAGCCCTACTTCGGCGGCATGGTCTTCCGCTGTAACGCCGATGGAAGCGAGTTCGAGGTCCTCGGCCATAACTTCCGCAACAACTACGAGGCGACGGTTGATTCGCTTGGAGCCGTCTGGCAGTCCGACAATGACGATGACGGCAACCGGGGCGTTCGCATCAACTACGTCATGGAGTTCGGCAACTACGGCTACCGCGATGAGATGACCGGCGCGGGCTGGAGAAGTAACCGGGTCGGGATCGAGAAAGAGATCCCCCGGCGCCACTGGCACCTGAACGATCCCGGCGTGGTGCCGAATCTTCTGCAGACCGGCGCTGGCTCACCGACGGGCATCACCGTCTACGAGGGTCGCCTTCTGCCCAAGATTTTCTGGGACCAGGTGATCCACTGCGATGCCGGGCCCAATGTCTGCCGTGCCTACCCGGTAAAGAAGTCCGGCGCGGGTTACGATGCCGAGTCGGTCGACATTCTCAAGGGTAGCCGGGATCGCTGGTTCCGTCCCGCCGATGTCTCTGTCGCTCCTGACGGCTCGCTCTTTGTTACCGACTGGTATGATCCGGGCGTCGGGGGTCACGGGATGCGGGATCTCGGCCGAGGCAGGGTCTTCCGGGTCGCTCCTCCAGGCGTCAAGTACAAGGTGCCCACCTTCGATTTCAAGACGGCGGAGGGCGCTGTCGAAGCGCTCAAGAATCCCAACTACGCGGCCAGGTACCTGGCGTGGACGGCCCTCCATGATATGGGGACGAAGGCGGAGAAGGCCCTGCTGGGCCTCTACGGTTCGGAGAATGTTCGCCACCGCGCCCGGGCGCTCTGGCTGCTCGGTAAGATCGAGGGCCGCGGCGCGCACTATGTCGAGCTTGCCGCGGGCGACAGGGAAGAAGACATCCGCGTCGTCGCGATCCGCCTCGCCCGGCACCTCAAGCAGGACACCATTCCCCTGGTCGCGAAGTTGGCATCCGATTCCTCGGCGCCGGTGCGCAGAGAGTGCGCGATCGCATTGCGCCGTGAAAAGTCAGACAAGGCCCCGGCGCTCTGGGCGCAGCTCGCCGCCGCGCACGATGGCAAGGACCGCTGGTACCTCGAAGCCCTGGGCATCAGCGCCGCAGCTCGCTGGGATGAGTACCTGGGCGCGTTTCTGAAGAAGTATTCGGGTTCGTCGCTTCCTGCCGCGGCAACTCGACGACGCGGAGATAAAGCAGGCGGTGTCGCAAGTGATCGACGAGTCCGGTGCCGCCGGTTTGAAGGATATGGGCCGAGTGATGTCTGCGCTGCGCGCCAGCTATGCGGGGCAGATGGATTTCGGCAAGGCCAGCGGTCTGGTGAAGGAGCAGCTGGCCTCTCGCTAGTGTGTCGTCGGGCCA
>JABSRK010000531.1 GCA_013213915.1 Planctomycetota bacterium | reverse complement strand
GCCGGCGGCGATGCCCTCACGTTTGTTCAGAAGTACGACGGCGTCGAATTCCCCCAGGCGCTCCAGCACCTGGCCGAGGTTGCCGGAGTCGAACTGACGATCCGGGGCCAGCGGCAGCCCCAGGGCCCCGGCCGCAGCGAGCGCGCGGCAGCGCTGGAGGCTAACGCCTTCGCGCAGGACTACTTCCGCCGCTGCCTCGTGCACCCCAAGGCCGGGGCCGAGGCCCGCGCCATGATCGAGAAGCGCGGCATCTCGCAAGAGATGGTCGAGACGTTCGGCATCGGTGCCGCGCCCAACGGTTGGGACGGGCTGGTGCAATCGACGCTCAAGGCGGGGCACCCTGTCGATGCGTTCGCCGGCGCGCAACTCGTGCGTGCACGCGACCAGGGTGGCGGCCACTACGACGTCTTCCGCCACCGCCTCATGTTCCCCATCCACAACGAACGGGACGATGTAATCGCCTTCAGTGGACGCAAACTGCGGGAAGAGCAGGGGGGCGGGAAGTACATCAATTCCCCCGAAACTCTCATCTTCAAGAAAGCCAACGTGTTCTTCGGCCTCAACAAGGCCATCCGCCACATGAAGGATTATGCCGTGCTCTGCGAAGGACAGCTCGACGTAATCGCCTGTCACGAAGCCGGCGTAGAAAACGCAGTCGCGACCCAGGGCACCGCCTGCACCAGCGAACACGCGCGTCTTCTCAAACGCTATACCAACACCAACAAGGTGGTGATCTGCTACGACTCAGACTCCGCCGGTCACGATGCGGCTGCCAAGGCCTTCCTCGAACTGGCAGCCTACGGAATGGATGTGCGGGTCGCCAACATGCCGACGGGCGAAGACCCCGACTCCCTGATCAAGTCGTCGGGAGCAGAGCCCTTCCGCGTCCTGTTGGAAAAATCCGCGGAGTTCTTCGACTACCGGCTGCGCTACCTTGCTGAAGAGAACAATCTTGAGGATCCGGGCACCAAGGCCCGGGTGGCACGGGAACTCGCTCCTCTCCTCAACGCCCTCTCCGACAAGAACGCCCAGGAAGCATCCATTAACTTCGTGGCCACACGTCTCGGACTTGGGACGGACGGAATCCGTCAGGCGGTAGTGGAGGCCGCCCGCCGACCCAGCCGGCGCCGCGAGCGGAAGGAAGAGACCATCATCGTGGAACCCACCCCGGTCGACCGGGAACTCGGGGTTCTGGCGGCCCTCGCGCTCCAGTCCCACGAGGTTCTCGATTTCCTGTGTGACCAGACCGAGCAACTCCTCCTTGGATCGGAAGGACGTGAGGGCGAGGCCCTTCTGCGGTGCATTCTCACCGCACGACCGGAAGTTCCGGACCCTGCAGGCGTGAACACCTTCCTGCAAAAGCAGACCCGGGAAGACCGAGCCGCTCTGCTCGCCCTCCTCGAAGATCCCACCCCTGAGGATCCCCTCACCGCCGCCACCGAGATCCTGGGAAAACTCGCCGAACAGGGAATCCTCCGCGAGTTGGGATCCCTCGGTGCCCGTCTCAAGAGCCCCGACCTCACCGATGGGGAAGCGGAGGATATCATGCAGCAGATCACTGATCTGCAAAGAATACGCTCCGAGGCCAAAAATCCTTGACCTCACCAGAAACCTCAAGAACAGTCCCCCCTTGCTTCTGGGAGCAAAGCCCCCAGCTTGCTATGATGGGAGAATTGTATCCCGGTCCCAGTTACTCCGAATAGGCCCATGGCGAAAAAGAAAGTCGCGCCCAAGAAGTCCGCCAAAAAAGCAGCCAAGAAAAAAGCCGCTACGCCGGTCAGGCAGGCAGCTAAGAAGGTGACCAAGAAGGTGACCAAGAAGGTCACCAAGAAGGTGACCAAG
>JABSRK010000530.1 GCA_013213915.1 Planctomycetota bacterium | reverse complement strand
CTGGACCTGATCGCGGGCAACGGCGCCTCGGCCGCCGTTCTGTTGGGCGCCGAGGCCGACTGGCAGTCCCCCGCGATCGACGAGCTCGCGGTCAGCTTCTCGCGCGATGGAGAGCTCCTGCACGAAGCGATGTCCGGCGACCTGATGGGCGGGCAGTGGCAGGCGCTGCTGTGGCTGGTCAACGCCGTCATCGACCAGAGGTACGAGCTCGAGCCGGGCCACCTGCTGCTCACGGGCTCGCTCGGCAGTGGGCACCCGGGGCTGCCGGGACGGTACGTGGCCGACTACGGCGCGTTTGGCCGGATCGCGTTCGACGTGGCCTGACCCTCTGATGCTCCGAACGACGGAGGCCGCTGGATCGGCGGCATGCATCGCCTGCAGGAGCGCCTGAAAGCCGCGGGGTAGATCAGGCGGTCGGCGCCGGCTCTTCTGCTTCGGTTGCCGGGTCTCCGCTGACGCGCGTGTGCACGACCCTGCGCGCCTCGGCCGGGTCGAAGGGCCGGACCCGGTGCAGCACGCAGCGATTGTCCCAGAGCACGGTATCGCCGGCCTCCCAGGCGTGGGTCAGGACGCGCGGAGGTTGGCAGGCAAAGTCGTTCAGCTCCGCGAGCAACGCGTCGGATTCGGCGGGCTCGAGCCCGGGAATCTCGTAGGCGTGTCGGCCGATGTAGAGAGACGGCCGACCGGTCTCCGGATGCTGCTTGACCAGCGGGCGCAGGCGCGGGGAATCGTGCACGGCGGCCGCGCCGGACGCCGCGCCGGGCTTCGCGGACTCTGCGGCCGTGATCGCGGCGAATGCCTCCTTCGTTCCGGAGGCGCTCTGGCCTGTACGAGCCTGCGACTCGATCAGGGAGTGAAACGCCTTCAACCCCTGGACCCGCTCGCGCATCTCGGGGGACAGTGCGTCGTAGGCCGCGCGCATGTCCGCCCACTCGGTTTCGCCGCCCTTGCTAGGCACCGTGCGGGCCGAGAGCACCGACGGCCCCGCCGACACTGGAAGATAGGAGTTGTCGGTATGCCAGCCCTCG
This sequence comes from Planctomycetota bacterium, assembly GCA_013213915.1. Taxonomy (GTDB): domain Bacteria; phylum Planctomycetota. Next base: position 1,159 of record JABSRK010000530.1, on the reverse strand, counting down.
TTGCCCCGCAGTAGCTGCATCAGCGGATCGTCAGCGGGACGAAGGGTGCCATCGGACTGCTCGTTGGTGAAGTGGATCGCCTCGACGTTGAGCTCACCGAAGCGGCGGCCGAATGCGGTCTGCTCGCCGTCGGAGAGGTGCTGGCCCGGGAAGACGAGAACCGCGTGTTCCAGGAACGCGGCATGGATCCGCGACCACTCGTCAGGCGTGAGCGCAGACAGCTCGACCCCGGTCACCGTGGCGCCGAGCGTCGACACCGCTTTCACGATCTCGAGAGAACCGGTCATGGCGTCACCTCCGGTGTAGTCGGCGTGTCAGTCTACCATCCAGCTCGTCGGGAGGCAGAGCGGGCTCTCGGCGAACCAGCCGACGAGACGCTCGAGCGCGCCCGGATCGTGGTGGGCGCGGTCGATCACGTAAGCCTGGATCGCGCGCGAGGTGGGCGCATCGATCACGTCGGCGAAGCTCGCCATGCCGTCGCTGGCGCGGATACCGCCGAGCACGATGTCGTCCCAGCGGGCGTGCACCTCGCGGCTTGCATAGCGCAGGTCCGGATGGATGCTCGCCGCCTTCACGGCCGGCATCACCTTGTTCGCCATCAGCTCCAGGCTCGGCCAAGCGAGCTTCGGCGGAAGCCCACCGCAAAGGGGCTGCATCAACATCATGCCGGTGCTCTGGATGTGCTTCACCGCTTCCTCTGGAGTGAAGATGCGATAGGCGCCGTTCTCGGCGCGCAGCGCTTCGACGCTGTCGGCCGTCGACTTGCTGGCCGCCTGGTGGCTGCTGCCCCTCCAAGCGGAATACATGTGCGCGTCGTGAAGCAGGTGCGGACCCATCTCCGCCCACGCTTGGTCCGGGTCTTCGGCGACGAAGCCGCTGGTGACGGAGCCGGCCGGCGGTACGATGCACAGCCCGGGTTCGTTCCCGGCCTGCTTGCAGGCCTCGGCGTACACCTCGGCCAGTTCAGGCTTGCCGCCCTCGGCCATCAGGCCGATGCCGAAGCGGCCGGCGCGTTGCGCGGCGGCGACGCTGTTGCCGCCCATCATCAACGGCGGCCCGCCCGGGGTCGCGGGGCGCGGCGTTACGCGCACCTGGCGACCCTCGTACTCGAAGGCTTCCCCGGTCCACGCCTGCCGCATTGCCGTTAGACACTCTTCCA
>JABSRK010000053.1 GCA_013213915.1 Planctomycetota bacterium | reverse complement strand
CAATCGGTCGTGATGGACAGGAAGCACGGACGCCGGCGCGTCGTCCCTGCCTCGGCTTCACTGGCGGCGGACCGCAGGATCGAGATGACCTCGTCCACCACGGCCTCGTCGGAGACCAGGTCGAACTTCGTAGCTACCCCCGCCCGGTCCCCCAGGGCGCGGAACTCATGGAAGCCCAGCCGCGGATACGCCTCCTTCTCGGCGAAGAAATCCGCCGTCGCCCCGCTGACCACAGCCGTCCGGTAGCCCCAGCGGCGAAACACCCAGGGCAAGGCGGGCGTGTCGTCCGTGATCCACTGCCGGTAGGCATAGGACAAGTCGTGCGGCCAGGGATGAACCCGCGACAGGCCCGTAAGCACCTCGAACTCCGTGTTCGGCGTGTTGCCACCGTAGATGGGAACGATGAGCCTGCCACCGGCGTGCCGTCTTGCGATCGCGTGGAAGTTGGGGATCGGATCGGTGCGGTACGTCAGACCGTACTCGGAGAGATCCGCCAGCGACTCCACCATGTAGAGGATCACGTCGGCCGTAGGAACGATCTCGCCCTTGGTGCGAGGGTACTGTCGCGCGATGCGCTCCATGGCCTCAGGCGAGTAGCCCTCCGGCGAACGACTGTTCTCCAGATAACGAGTTCCTCGGAGCAACGCGAAGTAGAAGCCGCTCTTGTTGTAGTGGGAGTTGTAGCTGAGTCGGTTCCACATCGGGAAGAACTCCCGCGGCTCGTTGCCTCTCCCAGTGGCGCCGATCGTGGTGAGCAGCAGCACGACGCCAACCGTCGACAAGCCACCCAGCAAGAGCCCCGCCCGCCGCCTCAGCGAATCCACGGGGCTCTCCTTCCACGCGACAGCACCGATGGCCACGACGATGACTCCTCCCCCTGCAATCGCCCCGATCGCACCGGCCGTACTCAGCATCATCGGCAGGACCTCGAACATGTCCCCCAGCAGCATGTAGTCCCACGTATACAGGTGCTGCTGCAGAACGATGTACTTGACCATGTGGATGACGTGCAGCAGGACCGTGATGGACATCCCGATCAGGATCGACGTCCACAGCCGAGCACAGAGCACGTACAGCAGAGCGATCAGCACGAAGACGATCGCGGCGTTGGCGAAGACGAACACCGAAGCGCTGAGCGCCAGGGCGCGGTAGTACCGCGCGACCTCGTAGCCTTCGCAAGGCACGGTCCAGTGCAACGAGCAGATGACCAGCGCGCTGGCCACCGCAGTGCCGATGGAGGTCAGAAAAATCCGGCCGAATCCCTGGTTCCGGTCGCCCCACCCCGTCTTGCGGTAGGTCGCAACGACCAGGTACGCCCACAGCGCGCAGCCAACCGGTATGCCCCACTGGAGCGCGATCTCCACGTCCTCGGATGTGCGCAGGTTGAAGCGGCAGACCCCTGCGACGACCAGATGCGCCGCCAGCAGCAGCGGAAACACCACGGCCATCACGCGCGCGCGGTGAGGTTGGTCTGAGGGCTCACCTGTTCGATCTGCACTCATGGCGAGGCCTCAGAGTATAGACGCCGACGTGCGCGGCGATTCGATCGCGGAGGTCTGGGTGGGCGGCGGGGCTTCTTCTCACCGCGGAGATTGCGGAGCCTGACTTCTCGCCCAGCGGCCCCAGACCCGGAGGTACTCGGGGATGATCAGCGCTCCGTTGCGATCCGTGTCCAGCGCCTTGAACACCGCCCGGGCGAGTTGTTTGTCTCGCAGCTTGCCGCTGCCCACGAGCTCCTCGACGGTCAGCCGACGATCGCCGTCGGAGTCCATGTCGTCGAAGATCTCCTTGGCCTCATCGGTGATGATCCGGTTGTTCACGTACTCCGCTCGGGTCACGAAACCGTCGTTGTCGAAGTCCGCGGCCCGGAAGATCCCCTGCCGCGCACGCCGGGTCATGTACCTCCCGTCGTCCACGTATTCCTTCTTCGAGTGTCGCCCGTCCCGGTCCCTGTCACCGAATCCGAACACGCGGCGGTAGTTGGCCAGCTGACGATCGGTGACACCGTCCCGCAGTCGCGCGCCGAACATGGCGATGATCTGCCGCGGCGCAACTCCCCCGATCCGCTCCCCCGATGGCGGCTCCGGATTCGCCGCTGCGGTCTCGACGGGAGCGGCCTCCTCCTCCGACTGCGGCGGCGGTGGCGTCGCACACCCGACTACCGACAGGACCACGATGGTTGCGCAGAGTGTAATTCTCATGGAACGCGCAGCCCGTGCGAAGCTGCCATCTCCGCTCGGATCCTCCCAGGCGATGGTGAGTCGGTCAACGTGTCTACCGCTTTGCCCCCACCGCCGTGGCATCGACCCGTCGCAGGTGCGCCCGCATGACCTGGAGGATCTCTGAGTGCTGTGATGAGTCAGCGAGGTTGCGGTGCTCGGCGGGATCGTCCCGCAGATCGTAGAGCTCCTCTCCCCGAGGCCAGGCGGTGTAGCGCCAACGGGGGGTGCGGATGGCCTTGCCGAGTTCTTGGCGGCGCGTGACGACGGTGTACACGGCGTCCTTGCCGCCGGTCGCCGGGTCGTCGAGCATGGGTACGAGACTGCGGCCCTGGAGATCATCGGGTGCCGCCACGTCGCAGAGCGCAGCGAGCGTCGGGTAGAGGTCGACCAGCTCCACCAGCCCCGTGCTCGAGGATCCGGGCGCGGTCCTGCCGGGTACCCGCATGACCAGAGGCACGCGCGCGCAGACCTCGAACAGGGTCACCTTGCCCCACATGAAGTGCTCGCCCAACTGGTAACCGTGATCCGAGGTGAGGATGACGATGGTGTCATCCCAGTGGCCGGTGCGCTTCAGGGCATCGAAGATCAGACCGATCTGGGTATCGATGAACGAAATGCAGGCGTGGTAGGCCTGCATGTACTCGCGCCGCAACGCGTCGTTCTCCACCCCCAGTTCGAACCCGAACCCCTCGTAGCGCTTGACCATCGCCATGCGAGGCGCCTGGCTCCAGAAGTCCGGCGGAGCGGGCACCACCCTCAGTCCCTCCTTGGGGTACTGATCGAAGTACTTGTCGGGTGCCAGGAACGGCACGTGGGGCTTGTGGATGCCACAGGCCATGAAGAACGGCTTGTCACCGTTGGTCTTGTTCTCGAGCCACGACACGATCTGCCGGGCGTTCTTGCCGTCCCGGTGCTGCTCGTCGCGCAACCCGGAGCGACCGTAGGCCGGTTGTTTCTGGCCGCGGGTCTGGGTTCCCAGAGTCTGGACCTTCTCCTTCCACAGACGGCGCGTCTTCCCCTTGTTGATCGGGCCGTGCTCCTTCTCGAAGGCCTCCCGCGCCGGCGTCACCATGGGGAGTTCGTCGTTCTGGAACCGCAGAACCTCGTCCCACGCCACCTCACCCGGGTCGATCTTCGCGTTGTGGAAGACCTTGCCGACGGCGCCGGTCCAGTAACCCGCCGTCTTGAAGCCCTGGGGCAACGACACGGTCCCCGACCGCGTCTCGCGGATGTCCGCCTTGTTGTTCAGGACGCCCGTGGACTGGGGATACAGGCCGTGCAGGAACGAAGCCCGTGAAGGCCCGCAGACCGGGTACTGGCAGTAGGCGCGAGAGAAGGTCATCCCGGCGGCAGCCAGCTGGTCGAAGGACGGTGTCTTGATGTGCGGATAGCCCGAAGTGGAGACGTGGGTGTTCAGGTCGTCGCACACGAGGAACAGCACGTTCTTCGGCTTGACGGGCGCGGACGGCGGAACGCCGCCCTTCTTCTTGCGCTGCATCCGCCGCTCGGCGCGCTTCTTCGCACGCCGCTCAGCGCGGCTCTTCTCCCGCGCCGACTCCTCGCCGGGGGTCTTCTTGCTCCAGCGCTTGTCGTCGCCGGTGATGGGATCGGCCATCTGCTCGATCCACCCGTCGAAGGCGCCGCCCAGGTCCTTCACCCGGTCAAGCTGCCCGGCGGCCAGGTTCGTCTCCTCCGACGGGTCTTCCGCCAGGTTGAACAGGGAGAGCTTCTCCTTGTTCGCGTGCAGCTTCCAGTCGCCACGACGTACGGCCCACTCACCGCTCTTGCCACCCTCGCTCCAGTAGAGCGTGTCGTGATGGGTCTTCCCGTCGCCGGTGAGCAACGGCAGCAGGCTCTTGCCGTCGAATCCGCTCTTGTCGGGTGACGCCGCGCCGATCGCGTCCAGGGCGGTGGGCAGGATGTCCAGGGAGACCACCGGAGTGTCGACGGTGCGGCCCCCCGAAAACCTCTTCGGCCAGCTAACGATGAAGGGCGTCCGTATACCGCCCTCGTAGAGGCTGCCCTTGAAGCCACGGAGCGGCGTGTTGTTCGCGCTCATGGCCTTCGCGCCGCCGTTGTCGGTCAGGAAGAACAGGATCGTGTTCTCGAACAACCCCTCCTTCTTCAGCTTCGACACCACCTCGCCGACGCCGTTGTCTAAGTGCCGCAGCATGGCCATCAGGATGGCCCGCTTGTCGCTGATACCGGGGAACCGCTGGCGGAACTCCTCGATATCCGTCTCCGGCGCCTCCGGCGGAGCGTGCACGGCGTTGTAGGCGAGGTAGAGGAAGAACGGCTGCGCCTTGTTGCGGTCGATGAACGCGACGGCTTCCTCGGTCAACCGGTTGGTCAGGTAGCCCTTGTCGTTGATCCGCTCCTTGTTCCGGTAGATCGGGTGGGCGAACTTGCCCGTGCTGTCGCTTCGCAGGTCGAAGTAGCTGTGGCCCCCACGGCCCATGAACTTGTAGCACTCGCCAAAACCGCGGTGCATGGCGTGCCACTTCAGCTCCGGGAAGTCCGCATCCAGACCGAGGTGCCACTTGCCGATCGCCGTGGACCGGTACGTCTCCGGGAGGAAGCCCGGGAAGATGGGCAGCTTGGGATCGAACCCACGGCCCCCGTCACCGGCGGAGTAGACGCCGACGCGCTGCTGATAGCGCCCCAGCATCAAGCCCGCGCGCGTGGGCGAGCAGACCTGGCCGCTGGTGTAGGCCTGGGAGAACACCACCCCGTCGGCTGCCAACGCATCCATGTGGGGCGTCGACACCTCCTTCGGATGATGCGGATTCAGACTGATGTCCGCGTAGCCCTGGTCATCGGTCAGGATGACGACGATGTTGGGCTGGGCGACGGCCACAGATGCGGCCATGCACAACGCAAAGCCCCACAGGGTCATACGAGTCTTCATCGGTGAAGGGGATCCGGAGGGAGCGGGGCGGAAGACGATGCCCCCGCATGGTGGTTTCCATCTAACGCGCACCGGGTCACGGCCGGCCTCACCGCCATCACTGCACGGGCTTCTTCGACTTCTCGAGGATTACGGTGGGGACGTCGTTCTCTTTCGCGAGCTTGTTGAATTCCGGCAGGTCCTTCGTCCATACCCGTTGCAGCGCCGCGAGTTGGACGTTGATCTTGCCGGTCAGCTCGTTCGCCACGTCCACAGCCTGGCGTGTCGGCGGGAAGTCACCGCGGCCGACGACGCCGAGGACACCCGCGAGCTTGTCGTTGAGGCGAATCGGGAAGTTGAGCGGGTCCTGGCGCGACTTCGACTTGGTCTGGTAGAGGACCTCCTCGATGCCCGTGATCCGCTTGGTCAACGCCTTGCCAGCATCGACTACGTTGGTGACGTCATCCCGATCCGAGATCTTCTTGGTGATGTCGGTGATCTGGTCGCGGACGCCCCGGACACGCTTGATCTCGCGGTGGGTCTCCGTGAGCTTGTCACGGACGCGGATCATGAACGCGAGTTGAGCCTCCAGGTCTTCTTGCGTCGCCGAGCCCCGCGGATCGGCGCGGACGACGAAGGACACCTTGATCTCGTCGTCGCCGGCCTTGAGCCGCGCCTCGTAGGTGCCCGGAATCGCCCGCGGAGACGCGCCCGAACCACTCCAGTTGATCATGCCCGGGAAGGACTCGGCGCCCTCGTACTGGAGATTCCACGTCCAACGGTTGAGGCCGGGCTTCGCGGCGAGGCCGCCCCCTCCCCCGCCACGACGCCGACCGCCGTCACCGCTGGCCGTATCGCCTCCGCCGCGCTTCTCGTAGGACCGGATCTTCTGGTCGCCCTTCCAGACCTCCATCGTCACCCCGCCCTTGGCCGTCTCCTCGTCGAGGAGGTAGCTGAAGGTGACGCCGCCACCACCCCCCGACGAGAGCCGAAAGCCGCGCCTGGGTGTGAACAGGTGCAGGGGGCTCTTCGCGACGTCGCCGTTGACCGTGTGCAGGGGCGTGACGTCATCGAGGACCCAGAACCCGCGCCCCTGGGTCGCGGCGACGAGGTCCTGCGACTTCACCGCGAGGTCGGTGACCGGCACGACAGGCAGGTTCTGCTGCAGCGGCTGCCACGTCTCCCCGTCGTCGAACGACGCATGGACGCCGCGCTCGGTGCCGGCGTAGAGGAGACCGACCCGATCGGGGTCGGCGCGCACCACCCGCGTGAAGTGGTCACGGGGGATGCCCGCATCGATACGCTTCCAGGACTTGCCCCAGTTCGTGGTCACATAGAGGTACGGCTCGAAGTCGTCGCTCTTGTAGCGCGTACCGGCGACGTACAGCCCGCCCTTCTCGAACGGGTGCGGCTCGATGGAGTTGACCTGCATCCACTCGGGCCACTTGGGCGTCACGTTGTCCCAGGACTTCCCGCCGTTTCGCGAGACGTGAACGAGCCCGTCGTCGGATCCACACCAGAGCACGCCGGCCTCGTGGGGAGACTCGCACGCCGCGAAGATGGTGCAGTAGTACTCAATCGAGGTGTTGTCCTTGGTGATCGGCCCGCCGGACGACTTCTGGCGCGTCTTGTCGTTGGTCGTCAGGTCGGGGCTGATGACCTCCCACGAATGCCCCAGGTTCTTGCTCTTGAACAGCACCTGGGCCGCGCAGTAGAGCGTGTTCGGGTCGTGCGGCGAGAAGAAGATCGGGTAGTTCCATTGGAAGCGGTACTTGAGTCCCTCGGCGCCTGCCCCCATGGGGTTGTCGGGCCACGGGTTGAGGGACCGCCGCTCACCGGTCCGGTGGTTCAGCATGGTCATGTAGCCGCCGTAGCTGCCGCCGACCACGATGTCCGGATCGTCGGGCTTGGCGACCACGTGCCCCGACTCGCCGCCCGCCGTCGATTCCCAGTCCCGCTCGGTGATGCTCCGGCCGAACGCCGACCGTGAGCGGATACGCAGCGCCGAGTTGTCCTGCTGCCCCCCCAGGATCCGGTAGGGAAACGCGTTGTCCACCGAGAGGCGATACATCTGCGCCGTCGGCTGGGTGTCCTGGGGCGTCCACGTCGCGCCGCCGTCGACGGTGACGTTGGCCCCACCGTCGTTGCTCTGGATCATGCGCTTCGGGTCGGCCGGATCGATCCACAGGTCGTGGTTGTCACCATGCGGAACCGAGACCCGCCCGAACGTCTTCCCCCCGTCCTTCGATTTGTGGAAGCCCACGTTGAGGACGTACACCACGTCCTCGTCCCGGGTATCCGCGTAGATGCGCGTGTAGTACCAGGCCCGCTGCCGCAGCGACCGCTCGCTGTTCGTCTTGCGCCACGTCTTGCCGCCGTTCCGCGACCGGAACACGCCGCCCTCCTTCGCTTCGACGATGGCGTAGACGTTGTCCGGGTTCGACGGTGACACCGTGATGCCCATGATGCCGAGGGTGCCGTCGGGCAGACCGTCGTTTCCGGTCAGCTCCGTCCACGAGTCGCCGCCATCCGTCGACTTCCACATGCTCGACCCGTCGCCGCCGGACTCCAGGCCGTGGGGGGTGCGGAGGATGCGCCAGAACGTCGCGTACAGGATGCGCGGGTTGGTCGGATCCATGGCCAGGTCGACACACCCGGCGTGGGCGTTGACGAAGTGGACCCGATCCCAGGTCTCGCCCCCGTCGCTGGTGCGAAAGACGCCGCGCTGCTCGTTGGGACCGAACAGATGTCCCATGACCGCCGCGTACGCCAGGTCCGGGTTCTTCGGGTGGATGCGGATACGGCTGATGTGGCGCGAGTCCGTAAGCCCCGTCTGCTTCCACGTACGCCCCGCGTCCGTGGACCTCCACATCCCGTCGCCGTGCGCGACATTACCCCGCACCGTCTTCTCACCGCCGCCCGCATAGATGACGTTGGGGTCCCACTCGGACACCGCCACCGCGCCAATCGAAGCGCCGAACGCACCGTCGGAGACGTTCTTCCACGAGCGTCCGCCGTCCTGCGTCTTCCAGACACCGCCGCCGCAAGACCCGAAGTAGTAGGTGTCGCGATCCTGCGGGATGCCGCACACCGCGGCGCTGCGCCCGCCCCGGTAAGGCCCCACCTCACGCCATTTCAGGGCCTTGAGGGACGACTCGGGAAGCTGGGCAACCAGCGGCGCCGCGAACAGCAGCGCCGCCACCATCAGACGGCCGACGTGGAACATGGGTGGCTCCGGGTGGGGGGGGGTTCCCGAGATTGTATGCGGAATCGGGGCCTGTCGTCAGGCAGTGCACAGGTGGCACCCGGGCACAAGAAGACCATTCGCGATGTCGACATGACATCACTTGGGCTTGACGTCTTGGGCCCATTGTTCGTGCAACGCCCGGAGGCGTTTGACGATCTCCGGCTCGGCCTCGAAGTGGTTCGTCTTTTCCGGGTTGTCACCGGAGATCCGGTGCAGAGACGCATTCCCTCTGCCGTCCAGGCCCAGCAGCTTCCATTCGCCGTCGCGCACAGCCCATTTGCGTCCCCAGGCAAAATGCAAGACTTGCCCGTAACCGGAGGCCGCGGCGGCGGACTGAATCACCGGAAGCAGGCTGTATCCGTCGAGCTTCGGCGCGTCGGCCTTCGCCTTGACGCCGCACAGTTCCAGCACGGTGGGATACCAGTCCATCGCGGTGATGATCTGTCCACGCACCGCGCCGGACGGCAGTCTGGACGGGTGGCTGATGATGGCCGGCACGCGGATGCCGCCTTCCAGGAAGTCGCCCTTGTGTCCGATCCACTTGCCGGTGTTGCCGCCGCCGCTCGATCCGTAGAAGTGCCCCTTGGGATGGCCACTCTTGTGATTGTCCACACGGATGCGGTTGCCGGTTTCTTCCGAATGACCATTGTCGCTCATGTAGATGATGATCGTGTTGTCGCGAAGCCGGAGCGCTTCCAGCTTGTTCACGATTTCGCCGATGTAATGGTCCGTGGTGCTGACGATGGCCGCGTAGGACCTCCGCGCCTTGTCGGGCATGTCCTTGTACGTCGCTTCGAACGACTCCATCGCCTGCTCAGGATAGTGCGGGATGTTGAACGGGACATACAGGAAGAACGGCCGGTCCTTGTTTTGTTCGATGAACGTCAACGACCGCTGCACCATCATGTCCGGGAAGTACTTCCCGGGCGCGTCGACTCTCTCCGTTCCTTCGTACAGGTCGTGAAAGCCGACGCCGTGCAGAAAAAAGTGATTGTAGTTGTCGATGAACCCGTCGCGGATACCGAAGAACTCGTCGAAGCCCTGCTTCTTCGGACCGAAATCCCGGTGCGCGCCGAGGTGCCATTTGCCGAACAGCGCGGTCTTGTAGCCGGCGGCTTGAAGCGCCTCCGCCAGGGTCACTTCTTCCAGGGCCATGTTGATGCCCATCAGCGCATTCATATCTCCCTGCGTCCAGTTCCACACGCCGCTGCGCTGTGGATGGCGACCGGTGAGCAACGCCGCCCGAGCCGGACAGCACACCGTGTGCGCATAGGCCTGGGTGAAGCGCACGCCGGTCGCCGCGAGCTTGTCGATGTGCGGCGTCTTGAGATCCGTGGACCCATAGCAGTTGGCGTCCAGGGTGCCCTGATCATCTGTGAACAGAATCACCACGTTGGGACGGCTCTGCGCCGCCGCCCAAGTGCTCGTCACCACCATCAACGTCAAGAACAACCGCCGACTCTTTCCGACCATGAGGTTCCTCCGAAGACAGACGTGGCGAGAGTACGCGGAATGACCGATTCTCGGCAACAACCCAAAGTGTCATGGGATGAAGATGAGCCGCACCCTGGAGAGGCTCTCCTCCCTCCTGGAGGCTGAGAAACGGTGCGCGGTCATGGGGCCTATCTGGTGGCCCCCTGGCCCGCGGGCCGACCTAGGCGAAGAGCTCGTGGCGTACCCGCGGCCAGTCGGCGGGGCCAATGAGCCGGTTGTCCAGCCCCTGGTACGCGTAGCGCAAGCGGTGGGGATCAAAGCCAAGCACGTGGAGGATGGTCGCCTGCAGGTCGCGGACGTGGACCTCCCCGTCCTCGATGAAGTAGCCCAGCTCGTCCGTGGACCCGTGCACGTGGCCGGCCTTCACGCCGCCCCCCGCCATCCAGATGGTAAAGCAGTCCGGGTGATGGTCGCGGCCCAGGAGCTTGGAGCCGTTGCGCTTCTCGTTCATGGACGTACGTCCGAACTCGCCGCCCCAGACCACCAGGGTGTCCTCGAGGAGCCCACGACGCTCCAGGTCTTCGAGCAGCGCGGCGATGGGGCGATCAACGTGCTTGCACTTCTTGGGGAACTGGGTGATCAGGTCGTCCCCCGGCGAGGTGCCGTGGATGTCCCAGCCCCAGTCGTAGAGTTGGACGAAACGGACGCCGGACTCGACCAGGCGGCGTGCCAGAAGGCAGTGGTTGGCGAACGTCGGCTTGCCGGGCTCGGCGCCGTAGAGCGCCAGGGTCTCGGCGGACTCGCGCTTCAAGTCCATGACGCCGGGGACCGAGGCCTGCATGCGGTAGGCCAGCTCGTACTGTTCGATGCGGGACGTGATCTCGTCGTCGCCGCTGCGCGCGCGCTCGAGCTCGTTCAAGCGCTTGAGCGCGTCCAGGCCGCGGCGACGGGTCTGCCGCGTCATGCCCTTCGGATCGGAGAGGAAGAACACCGGGTCCCCCAGGGTGCGAATCTGGGTCGCCTGGTAGTGGCTGGGCAAGTACCCCGAACTCCACAACGCCTTGCCGCCGGACGGGTCCGTGTCCCCCGAGATCATCACGACGAATCCGGGGAGATCCTGGTTCTCCGTCCCGAGACCGTAGATCGACCACGATCCGAGGGACGCGTGGCCGAACTGGCTCGATCCCGTGTGCAGCAACAGCTGGGCGGGGGCATGGTTGAACTCGTCCGTCTTCATCGAGCGCACGACGCAGAGCTTGTCGGCGTGCCCCGCCAGGTGGGGCATCAGCTCCGTCATCTCGAGTCCGGATTCCCCTGCCCTCACCGTGTTGTAGGGCGAGCCCAGCAGCGTCGGATGGCCCTTGATGAAGGCGAGGCGACGGCCCTCGATGAAGGACTTCGGACACTTCTGCCCGTTGAGTTCCTTGAGCTTGGGCTTGGGATCGAACGTGTCGTGCTGGGGAGGCGAGCCGGCCATGTGCAGGTAGATCACCGACCGTGCACGCGGCGTGTGATGCGGAGCCTTGGGCGCCAGCGGATCACCCGGACCCCCTTGAGCCAGCAGGGTCTCCAACGCCAACCCGCCCAATCCCGCGGCACCGCAGCGGCCGAGGAAGCACCGTCGGCTGAGCGCGTCATGACGTAGATCGAGAGGGTTGCGCATGGACATCAGCCCTTCACCAGCACCTGATCGAGATTCAGCAGGATGTTCGCCACGACAGTCCACGCCGCAGCCTCCACGGCGTCCAGGCCGTCCGGGAGCGGGCCGAGCGGTTGCGTAGCGAGCGACACGGCCGCTGTCGGATCGCCCGCCTGCGCCTGGCGCTCCGCCGAGAGCAGATCAGAGATCGCGAGCACCTGCGCCGCTTCCGCGGGGCGCGCCGTCACCAGCTTCAGCGCCCAGCGGATACGGGCCTCGTCGGTGTCGCCGCCTTCAGCGACGATGCGCCGCGCCAGCGCCTGCGCGCACTCCACGAAGCACGGATCGTTCAGGGTCACCAGCGCCTGCAGGGGCGTGTTGGTGAGCACCCGTCGCGGCATGCAGACCTCGCGGCTGGGCGCGTCGAACACCGCCATCGCGGGGTACGGAGCCGTACGGCGGATGAACGTGTAGATCCCGCGCCGGTAGCGGTCCTCCCCCATGCTCGTCGGCCACCTGCGGTCGGCGCCGTTGAAGGCGGCCTTCCAGAGCCCCTTCGGCTGCGGCGGGAACACGGACGGACCGCCGATCCTGGCGGAGAGCAGACCCGACAGCGCCAGCGCCTGGTCGCGCACCATCTCGGCCTCGAGACGGAAACGCGGCGCCCGGGCGAGGAGCACGTTCTCGGGATCGCGCGCGCGCAGCTCGGCCGTCGCGACCGAGCGCTCCCGGTAGGTCGCCGACGAGACCATGAGCTCGATCATGGCCTTCACGTCCCAGCCCGAGTCCATGAACCGGACCGCAAGCCAGTCGAGCAGCTCGGGATGGGAGGGCGGTGTGCCCTGCGAGCCGAAGTCCTCCTGCGTCACGACGAAGCCCTTGCCGAACAGCATGGCCCACAGGCGATTCACCATGACCCGCGCTGTCAGGGGGTTCTTCTCGCTCACGAGCCAGCGCGCCAACGTCAGGCGGTTGGGCGGCCCCTCCGGGAGCGCGTGGAACGCGGACGGCGTGCCCGGCTTCACCTCCTCGCCCTTGACGAGGAAGTTGCCCTTCACCAGGACGTGGGTCTTGCGATGCCGTCCTTGCGGAAGCTCCTTCAAGATGGGGGTCGTCGCGGCCGCAACGCCCGCGAGCGCCTTGCGCTTGCCTTCGAGCTCCTCGTGCACCGCAGCGAGCTCAGGGTCGATCGATCTCCAGTGGTCAGCGAGCGCCTTGTGTTGTGCTGCCGTGCGCTTGTCGGATACCACACGCAGTGCGGCGGAGGCGGCCTCGGGGAGAACGACAACGGGTCGCGGCAAGTTGGTGATCGAGACGCGGAAACGCCCCATGGTGTGCTTGCCGCCGTACGACTGGGTCAGCGCGAACACCAGGCGGGTGTCGCCGTCGGCGCCGAGGTCCGTCCGTGTCTCGAAGACCGCCACGTGGGATTTTCCGAGCCGCGGCGCGACGGCCCACCCGGAGTTCTTGCCCCGGTCGCCGTCGATCACGCGCGCGACATCAAACTGATCCTGGCTGAAGCTGGCCGTCGCATTGGCGAGAGACGCGCGGGCGGCGAAGGTCGCCGGGTCGATGGCGACGCTGGGGCGGGGCGCCGCCGCGACCACGGTCTCCCAGACGGCCTCGCGGCCCGCATCGAGGACGCGCAGGACGCACCCCGCCAGACGCTCTGGAGCTTCGGCGCGATTCCACAGGACCACCCGGTCCACCTGCTTGACGACGCCGAGATCCACCTCCCACCACGGGTCAGCCTCGGTCGCCGTGTGGGTCACCGAACCGTCGGTGTACAGACCGGACGTGTTGCCGTCGACGGCCAGCCTGGCAGGTCCGTTGTAGCCGACGCTCGACTGGCGTGCGGGCTTGCCCTTGGCGACGTTCTTCCCGGCCGAGGTGATCTCCACTTCGGCCAGCGATAGGATCTTTCCCTGGCCCGGAAGATCGATCCGCACGAATCGTCCGTTGACGGGGCGCGGCTGCACCCGCTGCACGGTCACCTCCAGGTCGTTGAGAACGAAGTTCGTGGCCCGACCCGGCCCCTTCCCAGGCAAGGTGTCGTGTGACAGCGCCTCGACCCGGATCGCGGTGATCCCCCGCAATGAGGTACGTGCCGTCATGGTGTACGTGGCGACGTCCGGCGACGGTCCCTCGGCGAGCACGGAGTGGTCGTCGAGGATGCGCAGCTGCGCCCCTCCCGTAGCCGCCGTGCTCTCGGGCACGAGGACCGTCCACGGCGATGACCGCTCGCGAACGACACGCTCCCACGCGGCCTGACGTGCGGCGACCTCGTCGGACGGTTCACCCAGCTTCGCCTCCAGGACGTCGATCTCTCTCTGGATCGTGTCGAGCTTCTTCTGCTGCTCGGCGGTCGGCGTCCGCAGCCGCGGCGCGTCCCCTGGCAGGTCACGATCCTCGGTCTGGTTGAAGAACGCAAAAAATCGGTAGTAGTCCTCGTGAGCAATGGGGTCGAACTTGTGGGTGTGGCACTCGGCGCAGCCGAGGGTCAGCCCCATCCACACCTGCGCCGTCGTCTCGATCCGGTCCTTCACGGCGGCGACACGCCATTCCTCGTCGTCGGTGCCGCCTTCCGTGTTGGTCATCGTGTTCCGATGGAAGGCGGTCGCGAGGATCTGATCGGTGGTGGCGTCGGGGAGCAGGTCGCCCGCCATCTGTTCGATGGTGAAGCGCTCGAACGACATGTTGCGGTTGAACGCGTCGATCACCCAGTCACGCCAACGAGAGATCTTCCGCAACGGGTCGGACGCGTAGCCCGTCGAATCGGCATAGCGCGCAAGGTCGAGCCACGGGCGCGCCATCCGCTCCCCGTAACGAGGCGAAACGAGCAGTCGCCGGGCGACCTTGCGGTACCAATCTTGACTGGCATCGGCGACGGCGGCGTCCAACTCGGCCGAAGTCGGTGGAAGCCCGGTGATGTCCAGGCTCAGACGCCTCACCAGGGTGTGGCGATCGGCTTCCGGAGCAGGCCGCAGTCCCGCGTGCTCGAGCCTCGCCAGTACGAACCGGTCGATCTCGTTGCGCGGCCAGGCGGCGTCCGCGACGGGGGGCAAGGGCGCGGCCTTCGGCTTTGTGAGCGACCAGTGGGGCGTGTAGGCACCCCCGGCGTCGATCCATTGGCCGAGGATCTCGCGCTGCTCTTTGGTCAGCTCGTGCCCGCTCCCAGGTGGCGGCATGCGCGCGGCGGGATCGGCCTGGGTGATACGCGCCCAGAGCGCGCTGCCCGTGCGGCTACCCGGCTCAACCGCCACGCGGCCCGAGGGCAGCTTCGCGGTCGCGCCTTCGGCCTTGTCTAAGCGCAGCCCGGCCTCCCGGTGCTCTGCATCGGGTCCGTGGCACGCGAAACAGTTGCGCGACAGGATCGGCCGCACCTCGCGCGCGAAGTCCGGCGGGTCGACCGGCAACACGGACAGGACGATCAAAAGGATGGCCACGTCCGTATCGTACAGCACCCCCGAACGCCCCCGACCGCCAGCGGCCCCTCGAAAATCAGCGCAAATGACCACCCCGTTGCGGGCTCCTGCCGGGGCAGGAAGTCCAGCACGCCAATTTGGGCTCCTTGGGCCTAGACACTCGGCAGCGAGGGGCAAAAAGGAGGGGTGTCACTCGATGCAAGTGACGATCAGAGACGACGACCCACCAACCCAGGAGCCATGATCGCCAAGAGCCACCTCACACCCACCTTGAAGCACCTCGCCCCCGGGAGGCATCGCCTTCTCCAACGGGCTCAATCTCAAGGTCGTCCTGGCTAACAGCGGAGAGGTCACGGTCGCTCTTGACCCGGAATTCAGCCCCTTCAACGAGTCAATTCGCACCCAGTACAGACGCCTGTTGGAGTACAGGTAGTAGGATCGTGGGAACCAACGCGCTCCCCCAGGTTCCCCACAGGGGAATCCAATCCTGCTCAAACTGGAGTTCAGCCATGCAGATCGATCTGCACGCCGTGGCC
>JABSRK010000529.1 GCA_013213915.1 Planctomycetota bacterium | reverse complement strand
CTCAGACGATTTCACATCCCCATCAAGCAGGGGTCAAGCAAACGCCGCTAGCTGAGAGGCAAGCCCAGGCACAAGTGAATGAAAGGGCTGGTTGATTGAGAATCGGGGCGCTCTACAGGGTGCAAAAGTGAACCCTAAGTTTTGATCGAGCTCGGGGAAGAAGGAGGGACTGAAAGAGCACCCTCCGTTTGCACTGCTTTTGGGTTCGTTTTACCCCATAATCTGAGGCATGGAACTGACACGCTTTCAGCATATCTGCTTGGTCCTCATCACTTCATCCTCCGTCATCCTTGCCTTCTTGGCGATTGTCATGTTGGGCAAAGACTACGGCGCACCGTGGGGATGAAGCGCCAGGGTCAGAACGAGCTTCTAAACCCCCTCAGGTCAGGCTCCAGGCTCAGCGTGGTGGGGCATAATCTGAGGCATGAAGAGCCTGCTCCTTCTCTTCCCCCTACTCCTGTGCAGTTGCGTCAGCGCAGGTGATGCGGAGCCCATCACTGCACCCGAACCTGCAGCGTCGAAGCCCACACGCGTGTTGTTCGTCGGCAACAGCTTCACGTTCTGGCGCGGGGGGCTGTGGAAGCACCTGAAGGCCCTGTCCGATGCCATGGAACCGGCCCTGGGGTATGAGGCGGAGAGCGTGGTCCGGGGCGGTGCTTCGTTGGAGGTGATGTGGAAACGGACCCGCGCCGTCGAGGTGATCGCCGAGGGGCGATGGGACGTGGTGGTGCTGCAGGAAGACCTCCCGGAGACCAGCGTCGCGGCGTTTCGCGAGTATGGACCCCGGTTCGTGAAGGCGGTGCGGGATACCGGCGCGCGACCGATCCTGTTCATGACGTGGGAATACGATCGGTTGGACTGGATCTCCATGCAGGAGATCGCCGACGCCCACCGGGAGATGGCGGCCGCGTTGAAGATAGAGGTCGCCCCCGTGGGACTGGCGTGGAGTCGCGCCCGCGCAGAGCGACCGGACCTCAACATGTACGCCCGGGACAGGGAGCACCCCAGCGTCGCCGGGATGTACCTGTCACTGATGGTGATCGAAGCCACCATCTCCGGAGCAGACCCGCGCTCCCGTAATCCCGCGGAACTCTCCATCCGCGGCCTTGAGCGGCTCGAACCGAAGGACCTGGAGTTCCTGCGCGACGTCGCCTACAAGACCATCAAGGAATGGTCCGGCGCGCGACAAGGTCCTCGATGATCCCGCCCAGCGTCAGAACGTGATGCGGACGATGTCGCTGAACGTGGGGGTCCAGGTCGCGTCGAACGTGAGAGCGAGGCCGTCCGCAGACAAACCCGCGTAGCCCGCCAGAGTCCCGGCAGGGAAGTCGAGCGGGGCCAGAGGAAACAGGTTCGGGTTCCAACCACCGCCCCAGTGGAAGAGGTTCCCGGGCGAGGCCGGTGTGGAGAGACCCGTCATGGTCATGGCATCCGGGTTGATGCCAAACACCACGCCCATTCCGATCGGGAGCGTCGTGTTGAAGCTGACGATGGTGTACCCCTGAACGGCGGTCGATGGCAGATTCAGCAACCCCAGGTGGAGGTCACCGACGCCGCCACCGGTGGTGGACACGTCCAGCGTGAAGCTCGTGGTCGGCAGCATGACCACCTCGAGGTGGACATCGGTGCCGTTCAAGACCGTCACCGGGATGTCCTGCGTGTCCAACCCGGGCGCTTCGAATCGCAACGTGTGGACCCCGTCCGGCAGGAACGCGTGGTAGCGACCGAACACGGGCTCGCTGTTGTTCTGCTCGCCCAGAGTGAACGGGTTCTCCAGATAGCTGATGCTCGCCTGCACGGGAGCCCCCGATGAATCGGTGACGTGGCCCCAGACGGGGATGGGCTTCTGCAGCATCCACACGGTTCCGGGCCACACCGTCGCGGCCTCGGTCACGGCGCTCGAATACGGCGGCTGCTGGGACGTGTGCGTCTCCGTCAGGAACGCATAGTTGCTGAATTGCCCGAGCTGCCAGTGATAGTGCTCTCCATTGGAGCTCGGCCCTCGGATGTCGCCGTTGTACCCGGAGTTCTGCGAGATGAGGATCGCCTCGGACTCCAGGTAGCTGGTGAGCTGGTGGTTCTGGCACGTCTGCCGGTAGGCGTAGAGGGTCTCCCGACCCGAGCTGTGATAATCGAGGACCTTGGTGAAGCGCTGATCGAGGGACAGCGCCATGATGGTCTGCGTCTCC
>JABSRK010000528.1 GCA_013213915.1 Planctomycetota bacterium | reverse complement strand
CGAAGGAGCACAGGAACGCGTAGGCGAAAGTGTGCCCGTCCAGGGCGCGCTGGGCGGCCGGCAGCAGCAGTAGCAGCAGCACCACGCTCGCCGCGATGGCCGGCTCGCGGTTCACCTCGATCCAGTCGTGCCCGAGCATGGCCCGCGGGTCACGGTGGTGCTCGCGGAAGGATCGGATCAGGCTCGGGCCGATCCAGCGGGTGTGATCGTCGCCCCAGGTATCGCAGGCCCAGTGGACGAGCCCGGTGAGTCCGTCCGCGATGAGGGCCCCGCGCCACAACCCCGCCAGGGCAGGGGCCAGGCCCCCCGCGTCGAGCGACACCAGGAGTGCGGCGCCATGAGCGGCGGTGAGGGGGATTGCCAGGAGGATCGCGCCGCCACAAAAGCCCCGACCCGAGAACCGGAATAGATCGCCCACGCTGGCTCTATCTACCATGATTCTCTCGAGTGGCGGTCCCCCGAAATCTTTCACCACCAGGTGATCCGGTTTCCGAGCCTGCCCCGATATGGGCTTTGCGTCGCTGTACGCCCGGCGTCAGACGATCCCCAGCGTCTTGAGTTCGTAGCGCCGCCGGACACTCACCACGGCGATCGTGATTCGGGTAACGGTCGAGCACAGCAACGCCACGGCGACCCCCGTCATTCCGAAGGGGCCGACCAGGACCGCGCCGACGACCAGCAGCACGGCGAGACCGACGCTCGACACGACCAGCAGCCTGCTGTTCATGTCGGAGCGCGCGACCACCGCGATTGGCACTCGGCCGAGGATGTTCAGAAACGCCGCGCCCACGGCGATTACCAGAGCCGGCCGCGCCGCTTCGTAACCCGGGCCGAAAGAGGACAATAGGTCGCGCGAGAACCACAGAATCAACGCCGCCAGGCCGAGGCCGAGGAGCGTGTTGATGCGGACGGCGCGGTTGAGCTCGCCCTGGAGTTCGCGACGATCCTCGGGCGTTTCCAGGAGCGAACTGATCTTCGCCGCAAGCGGGGTGAGCGTCGCCTTCGGCACGATCAAGAGAACGTTGATGATCGCCAAGACGGCGCCGTAGTAGCCCAGCTCCTTCTCTCGGCCCGGTGCCAGCTCCAGCAACATCACGTCTACCAATGTTGCGAGTTGGAAAAAGGTCTGGCCGAGGATCAGCCACAGCGATGCTCGCAGCCACTCCGGCTGCTCGGGGAAGACCGGCCGCTTGCCAAAGGGCCACAGGTTCCGCAGCAGGATGGGCGTTCGAGCTCGGATGTAGATCAGCTGGACGATTGCGACCACCAGCGAGCTGGCCGCGAGCACGCCGACGATCAGCAGTTTGGTCGGTTTTGCATACAGCGCCACGAGCAGAGTCGCAAACAGCGCGACCTGGAGACCGAGAGGGAGCAGCTGCGAGAGCAGTGCCGATGCCACCGGCCGATCAGCACACAGCAAGTAGGCGCCCAAGAGCAAGCCGACGGCGAACAGTGGCGCGATCCATAGCATGTAAACCGAGAGGTGATAGGACTCGATGCTCCGGGACTCGACCAGGTCCAAGCAGAACATCGAAATGCACACGATGCCGCCCACGGCCACGCTCGCCAAGAACGGCCGCATCACGATCCGCGTATTCCAACGCAAGAAGCCGTGGACGCTGTCGTGTGTGTGGCACTTGAGATACTTGGAGAGAAAACGTGTCGAGCTGGTCGCCGTACCCAACAGAGAGAGCGCAGCGACCATCCCGAGAATGCGCACGGCGAATACCAGATTTCCGTAGCTGTCAGGAGACAGATTTCGGGCAAGAATCAGGTTGAGTGCATACCTCAGGCCGAACGTGGCCAACGCGATAGCCAACAGTAGAAAACTGAGCTTCGCTCCGGTGAGCTTTCGTGTTTCCGTCATCAGGAGCGACCGTCTGGCCCTCTCGGGCTCTTCGAGGCGGGCCGCTTTCCGGTGTTCACGCGCCGGATTCCATTGACGCGTTGGGCTTGCGGAATTCGATCGCGAGGAGCCAGCCCCAACGCTCCTTCAGGAAACGGTCGATGGCGGCCGGTAGCAGGGGAAACATCGGCTTTGCCATGTGAGTGATCGAGACCCGCTCGGTCTCGAGTCCGGCAGCTCCGAAGGCATCGCGGAGCTCGTTGGGAGTGAAGTGGCGTTGGTAGAAGCCGTCGGTGTAGAACCCCTGGACGGTGGCGAGCGAGTGTCCGGAGAAGATCTTTCTG
>JABSRK010000527.1 GCA_013213915.1 Planctomycetota bacterium | reverse complement strand
AACGGCTGGCTCCACCAGAGCTTCGGCTTCCACCAGGGCTTCGACCGCTACATGTTCCCGAAGGGCGGCGGCCACCCACGCCTGGGCCAGCCCTCGCTCTGGCCCCACGCCGACCGCGTGTACGAGGAGGCCGTGCGGTTGCTCGACGCCCACGATCGGGAGCGGCCCTTCTTCCTCTACCTCCACTTCATGGACGTCCATGAGTACGCCGCGCCCGTGGAGTTCCGCGACTACGGGCGAGATCCTGCGGGGATGTACCGGGCTTCGGTGCGCTGGGTCGACGACGCCGTGGAACGCATCCGCATGAAGCTCGACGACGCAGGACTGCTCGACAACACGGTTCTGCTCTTCGCTTCCGACCACGGCGAGACCTTTGGCGAGCACGGCGTGCACGGCCACGCGCGCAACGTGCTGACGCCGGTCGTCTGGGTGCCGCTGGTCTTCCGCTTTCCCTTTCCCGTGGAGCCCCCGGTGCGGGTCACCACGCAGGTGCGCAACGTGGACTTGGCGCCGACGTTGATGGACTTGGCGGGGGTCCCGATCCCCGAGAGTTTCGAGGGTCGCTCTCTGGTGCCACTGCTCACCGGAGCCGCCAGCGAGACCGATCGCGCCACCTACGCGGCGCTGGGCGTTCCCCTCTTCCCCGATGCCTCGATCCAGTCGGCCGTCTCCGATGGCGCCTGGACGTACGCGCGCAATGCGACCCCGGACGAGGGCGACCCGGAGGCCTACGAGGGCAAGGCAGTGGCGCCGGGCGCCGAGTATCTCTTCGACCGCGGGATCGACCCCATCGAGAACGTGAACCTCGTGAACCGCGAGGCCGCGGAGGCCCGCCGCATGCGCAACCTGCTCGACACCCACCTCGAGCAAGCGCCGGACGGCGTCGTCGAAAAGGGGGTCCGCATCGACCCCAGCATCGCCGACCGCCTCCGCGCCATGGGCTACCTCCGCTAACCCACCTGCCATCTGCTCGGGCGAATGAGGGGCGCTTGAACTTCCCATACGCCAAGCGGGACCCAGGCGTCTCGGGGGTGTTCGACGCCGTGGGCTACGGGAGCTTCGGTGTCATCGAGTTCTTCGCCGGCGAGGACGCGCCCGCCGCGTAGTCGATGAAGATCGGTGAGGACCAGGCGCGTTCCTGATTGGGCGCCAGGCAATCGTCGTTGAAGTCGGTTCGCGTGTCACCATGGCAGAGATCGACGCTCAGCGTGTTGCCTTCTGCGTCTCGGCGCGCGCGCATGTTGTCTCCGTTGATGGCGGGCGTGGGCTCCTGGAGGGCGCGCACGTAATAGACGCTGTCACGCCCCGTTTCCGCGAACTCGTCGTCCTGGAAGCGGACGACGCAGCCACCAGGGTCGGGATCGCAGGCGAGCCGCAGCCATGGGTCCTGGATTCGGCCGGTCGGGTCTTCGCCCGGCGAGGCCTGGGGCCGGATGCGGACGACTTCGATTTCCGTGATGGGATGGCGCACGTCGCTGGGGTTTCGACACTCGCCGGCACACAGATATTCCAGGCGCTCGGGCAACATCGAAGTCAGCCTCGTTGGCGGACAGCCGGGCAGCTGTTCGAAGGCGCCCGCCGCACGAACTTCGAAGCGAGGGGCCTCCCCGATGGCCACTTCGCTCCCCATGGGCGCGCGCCCGTCAGGACCGTTGAGCAGGTCGAACCACAGAAGGATGCGCGGGCCGCTCGTTCCGTAGACGTGCCGAGCCTTCATGGCCTGCCAGATGGCTTCGCGGCTCCGGCCCGCTGCGTGAACCGCCACGATGCCACCCGGGTACGCGAAGCTCGCGACGCGCTCGCCGTCCGGCTGCAGGTAGGACTGGCTCGCGGGTTGGGCGCGTTGCGGATCGGCCATCTCGCCGTACGGGCTCAAGCCGAGGTCGTACTTGAGACCGGTCGCGAAGGTCATCTTGCGGCGCTCGTATTGCTTGTATCCGGTTCCCGGCCGCGACGTGTGATCGTCCGTGGACGCAATGAAGCCAAAGCGAAAACGCAGCGGTCGTCCCGTCTCATCCAGTTGATCGAAGTTCGAAAGAGACAGCGCGTACTGGGTCGACTCCAGGGGGCGATACCCGAAGGAAGGCTTGAAGCAATCACGGCACTGACCGCAGTCCAGCCATTCTTCAGGCTGTGTGTACGGAAGCACGCTCCGATAGCGGGGGCCGGCTGCCGCGGCGTGGGCGCGGGCTTCGCG
>JABSRK010000526.1 GCA_013213915.1 Planctomycetota bacterium | reverse complement strand
CGGCCGTTTGGGGCCGGATGGCCGCTTCCCGCGGGGGCGTTGCGTGAATGCCGCGGTGCGATCGCGCGTGCGGACCTGGTCGTGGTGACGCGGTCCGGTGGCCTGGATGCGGCGGCGCGAGCGCGGCTCGCGTCCACGCTTGCCCGAGCGGGGCTCGACGCCGATATCGCCTGGGCCGTTCATGCGCCTGACCGTCTGATGCCCGACGGGCGCCGACTCGGCGAGCTGAAGGGGAAGCGGGTGTATCTGATGTCCGGGATCGCTGCTCCCGCTTCGTTTGCGGAAACGGTACGCGGTCTCGGCGGCCAGGTCGTCGGGGAGCGCGCGCATGGCGACCACCACGCGTTCACTGCCGGCGATCTCATGTCGGCGGCGACGGCTGCGCGGGATGCTGCCGCTGACGTGCTGCTTGCGACAGGGAAGGACGAGCCCAAGCTCGGGGCCCTCGGCCCGACGGACCCGCCCTTGTGCTTTCTGGAAGTGATCGTCAGACTCGATCCGAACGGGGAGGGCCTTCTGGACGGCGCGCTGAAGCGCCTGTCCCGTCCGCCGTCGGAACCCACATGAACGAACCGATGCAGGACCCGGTGGACGCACCTGACCTTCGTGATCTGGTGCCTCGTTTGCGCGGCCGGAAGGTCATGGTTGTCGGCGATCTCCTCGCCGACCGCTACGTGCTCACCGAGCCGGCGCGCCTGTCACGGGAGGCGCCGGTCATGATCGCCCGCTACCAATCGGAGGAGATGATCCCCGGTGGAGCGGCCAACACCGTCGCTAATCTCCTCGCGCTCGGAGCTGACGTCAGTCCCGTAGGCGTGGTCGGAGCTGACGCGGATGGTGACGCCCTGCTCGATCACTTCGACGGCCTCGGTGTCGACGTGGCCGGGATCGTCAGGGACAAGGAGCAGCCGACGGTCAGCAAGACCCGCGTCATGGTCGGCGACCCCAATCGGATGAAGCAGCAGGTGCTGCGCATCGATCGTGACCCGGACCACCCGTTGTCCGAGCAGGTTCGGGCGAACGTGCTCGAACGCGTCCGTGAGCGCGTTGCCCCCACGGACGCGGTGCTGCTTTCGGACTACGGCTATGGAGTCGTCGGCGACGCCGTGCTCGATGCGGTCAGGGGCGCGGTCGGCGACCGTGTTCTTACCGTGGACTCGAGGTATCGCATCACGTCGTTCCGTGGCGTTACCCTGGCGACCCCGAATGAAGGGGAGCTGGAGGCCGCGCTCGGACAAAGGGTGCGCAACCTGGATGAGTTGGAGTCAGCCGGCGCACAGCTGCGGGCCAGGATCGAGGCGCCGGCGCTGATCGTGACTCGAGGCAACCGGGGCATGGCGGTCTTCGCTGAAGGGCGCGACAGGCTGGACATACCGGCGACAGGGGCGGATGAAGTCACCGATGTCTCAGGTGCTGGTGACACGGTCATTGCGGTCGCGACCCTCGCGCTTGCAGCGGGTGCCGACGTTGCCGATGCCGCCCGCCTGGCGAATCTGGCTGCCGGGGTTGTCGTCATGAAGGTGGGTGCTGCGACCTGTTCTCCCGACGAACTCACCGAGGCTGCGGGCACATGGGCATGAGCCGCGCACCGTCTGCGCGAAAGATCGTGCGTGACCCGGAGGCGCTGGAAGCGACTCTGGCCGCGCATCGCGCCGCCGGTCGTTCCGTGGTCCTGACCAACGGGACGTTCGATCTGCTGCACGTCGGACACGTCCGTGCGCTGGAGGGCGCTCGGGGACAGGGCGACGTGCTCGTGGTCGGGGTCAATACCGATCGGAGCGTCCGGAACTACAAGGGACCCGGCAGGCCGATCGTGCCGGAGGATGAGCGCGCCGAGTTGCTGGCGTGCCTGGCGTGCGTTGACGTCGTCACGTTCTTCGACGAGCCGACGGCGGAGGCGCTCATCAGGCGCGTCGCCCCCGACGTGTGGGCGAAGGGGCGGGACTTCATCGATCGCATCCGGGGTTCGGGGGGCTGAGGGTGACGACGGACGTCGATCCTGGCGCCTGGCGACGCGTGCTCGTGCGCATGCCCAACTGGGTCGGAGAGGTGGTGATGGCGACGCCCGCGTTGCGGGCCATCCGCCATGCGTGCCCGCAGGCTCAGATCACGGCTTCGCTCAAGGAGTACGTCGCCCCGTTGCTGGAAGGGAGTCCTTACGTGGACGACGTCCTCACGCTGAGCGAGGGCGAGGAGAG
>JABSRK010000525.1 GCA_013213915.1 Planctomycetota bacterium | reverse complement strand
TTGGCTCCAGCTCCTCGAGGTGGACCTGGGCGAGGGCGACTCCCGCGCACGAGCCCTCAACCAGGCAACCCGCGAACTGCACCGCATCGAGCGCTTGCTCCAGGCCATCGGGCTCATCGGAGGGCGCCCCAGCAGCCTACGAGCGGAGATTGACCTCCAGCAGATGGTCGAGGAACGGACCCTCGCCCTCGAGAAAGAAGGCCTGCCCGTCACGCTTCAATGTGGGGGAGCGCTCCCCCGCATCCCCGGCGATCCGTCTGAGTTCGGGCTCATGCTCGACCTCCTGCTGAACTCGTTCCTGGAAGAACGTGCCCGCGTAGAGGCGCTTGACGTGCGCATCGCTCGCGAGGGACCCGCGGTCGTCATGACCATCGAAGAACGGGGAGGGACCCTGCCGGGCGGCTGCGACGCCTCGGATCTGGGGCTACTCCTGCGCCGATGCCGTCACAGCAGAGCGATCGGGATTGCGCTCGCCAACCACCTCGTCCACCACCGCTTCGAGGGCGAAGTGAAGCTGGAATCCGGCGAAGGCAACAGCGCCCGTTTCCTCATGCGCATCCCGGTAGGCTCTCAACGCGGAGCCGACGTGTGACGACAGCCCCGGTCGTAGTCGTCCTGACGGACGGTGAAGCGAATCTCGCTCACTTCATGAACCTCCTTCGCGACCGGGGATATCGGGTCCTGGCCACCGCACGCTCGTACGAGGCCGTCCTCTTCGTGGCCCGCAACCAGGTAACGGCCGTGTTGCTGCGGTCCACGTTGCTGCCCGATCCCCCGGAGGACTTCCTCCGTCAACTTCGGGATTTTTCCCCATCACCGTTCATCACTGTCTCGGCCCCAGGCCCCGACATACCCAACGTATCTTCGCCTCTCGTCGACCTCTGGCTCTCGGAGCCCTATCGATTCTCGGCGCTCGTGGAAGCGCTCGACTACGGGACCGAACGCTGCCGAGAACGCGGCATGGCCATCCCCTTGCCGCGTGGCCCCGAGCGGCCGTCGCAGGAGGGGCTCACCGACCCTCGATTGCTGGCGGCGGCGCCGCGGCTGATCGCATGCAGCCGGCTCCTCTCCGAACTCGAGCGGGACCGAGACCAGCTACTGACCACCGGGCTCGAAATGTTCCTTGAACTCGCAGATGCCGAACGTGGCTCCATCATGCTCAAGTCGCCCCAGGGTGACTCCCTGGAACTGGAGCGCCGGTCGGGCTTCCCGGACGACGTCGGGCGGCTCGAGCCGACGACCCTCGGTGAGTCATTGGCTGGAGAGGTCGCGCTCACCGGGCGGCCCTTGCTGGTTGAGGACGTCGATCCTCCGACCCGCCCCGACTATGAGGGGCGATCGTTCATGATCGTCCCCCTCATGGATCGAAGAACCGTCCTCGGCGTCGTCAACCTGACGGACCGCCGTGGCGGCGAGGTGTTCACCCAGGACGATGTGGAGGTGGTGTCGCTGCTGGCGAGCCAGATGGCGGTCAACCTGATCAACGCGGACAAGTGGGAAGACCTCCACCGGATGGCCGTCGTCGACCCACTCACCGGCCTGTTCAATCGTCGGTTCTTCGACCGACAGATCTCCATCGAACTCGAACGAGCAAAGCGCTACGACCGCCAACTCACCCTGGCCTTGCTAGATATCGACAACTTCAAGGTGATCAACGACCTGAATGGATACGCCACCGGTGACGCCGTCATTCGCAGCGTCGCGGAGATCATCCAGAAGAACTTTCGTGAAGTCGATGTCGTCACTCGCTGGGGAGGCGACGAGTTCGCGGTCTTGTTGCCGGAGACAGGCAAACCCATTCCTACACGGCCGGGCGATGCGCCGAGCGTCAACTACATCGAGCGCGTGCGGTGCGCCGTCGATCAGGCCGATTTTCGCAACGAGATCCCCAACCTGACGGGGCGCATCACCGTCTCCGCGGGGGCCGCCACGTATCCCGTCGACGCCCCGGATCAGGGGGTGCTCTTCTCCATCGCGAACCAGGCGCTCATCCGCGCCAAGCGCGCGGGCAACAACCGGGTATGCGTCGCCGGCGACGACAGCGCCGGAGTCTCCGATACCGTCACCTGACGCCGCGACCTTCGCCCATGGAGCACCCTCAGGGCTGCAAGCTCCAACCCGAAGGCGAGGGACCGCTGAGCCATCCAACAAACGCGCGACTCACCGTCCCTTTAGGTCAGGAACTCCACCGCCCCACTCGAGACATC
>JABSRK010000524.1 GCA_013213915.1 Planctomycetota bacterium | reverse complement strand
GCTCAGCTACCTCGGCCTCATCGCGCAGAAGCAGGACGATCCGGCGGCGGCGATCGGCTACTTCGATCGGGCCCTGGCCATCGACCCCGACAACGCCGAAATCCAGCTCGACCGCGGCATCGCCCTGATGGACGTGGGGCGCATGGCCGAGGCCCAGCAGGCCTTCGCCCGCGCCCGTGAGCTGGCTCCGGACAACGCCCGCGCAGAGCTCTTCTCGGGCATTGCGGCCTACCGCTCCGGGGACCACGAGGGGGCGAAGCCGTACTTCGACCGGGCGGCGCAGCTCGATCCCTCGCTGCGCGACGAGTCGCGCTACTACACCGGCCTCTCCGAGGTCTTCCTCGGCAACATCGACGCTGCGGCTGCCTCGTTCGCCGCTGCCGCCGAGCAGTCGCCCCTCTCGCCGCTGGGTCTTTCGGCGTCGAACTTCCAGCAGCAACTCCGCACCCCCGCCGAAGAGCGCCGACGCTGGCGCTTCCAGGTGACCGGCGGAATGGAGTACGACTCGAACCCGCTGATCCTCGGCGAGTCCTTGCCGGGGCTGTTGCTTCCCGACGCCGATCCCGACGGGCGCGGCGTGATCCGGATGCGCGGGGACTACAACATCCTCGCCAGTGACCAGGGCAGCCTCACGGTGGGCTACGACGGCTACTACAGCTTCCACATCCGCGACACCGTGGTGAACCTCCAGACCCAGAACCCGTGGATTGCGGGCGGGTACAACCTGGGTCCCCTCCGGTTGGGCCTGCGTTACGACTTCGCGTACACGTTCATCGACACGAGCGAGCCCTTTCGCTCGCTCCACCGGGTGACGCCGTCGATCTCGGCGCGCCAGGGCGACTGGGGCGTGAGCTACCTCTACTACCAGTTCTACGCCGCGGACTACTTCGTCGATGCGACGCCTCCGGCCACCTTCGATCTCACCGGCCACCGCAATCTGGCCGGTTTCAACCAGTTCTTCTTCCTGCCCAAGTCGCCCTTTACCTACGTGCGGCTGGGGTTTTCGGGGGACTGGCTGCGCACGGAGGGCACCGAGTGGGACAACGACGGCATCGAGGCGCTCGCGGGCGCTGGCTACGACTTCGACTACGACATCTCGTTCGCGTGGCTCTATCGTTTCCTCTACCGCGACTACCAGAACCGGAGCGCGGTGTCGGTTCCTGCGGATTCGAAGATCCGCGAAGACCATAGCCACGTGCTCACCCTCGATGTCTCGAAGATGCTCACCGACCACTGGCAGGTCTCGCTCAGCGCCGCCCTCACCTGGAACCAATCGAACGTCGCGTTTTACGAATATGACCGGCAGGTGGGCGGGGGTTATGTGACCTATCATTTCTGATGGTGGGCCAAGGAGAGATGGAAATGCGGAAAGCTGCGATGGACTCGAAACGATGGCTGTTGGGATTGTGTCTGGTGGCGGCAGTGGGCCTCCCCGCGGGGGCGGCTGGAGCTGCGGCCCGGCTGACCACGGCCGTGGGAACCACCTCGGGCGACCAGGCGCTCGACACGCGTGCCGGGCTCGAGGACGGCGCCGGGCTCGAGACCGGTGACGACGGCGGCTGCTCGTTGCTCGTGGACGAGGACGCGCTGATGGAGGTGTGTGGAAACACGTCGCTCCGGCTCGAGCGCAAGGACGGCAAGCCCGACGGAACGCGCGTGGTGAAGCTCGATCGGGGCGAGATCCGCATGGTGGTGGAGCCGCGTCTCGGCGAGGAGAAGATCGAGATCCACACGCCGACGGCGATCGCTACCGTGCTCGGAACGGTCCTCTACATCGCGGTGGACGCCAACGGCGTCACGACCATCACCTCGGAGGTGAGCCGGGTGCTCGTCAAGAGCGCGGATCGGACGGTGAAGGGCCAAACCACGATCGAAGGGGGCGAGCAGATCGTGATCCGGCCCGGCGAGGCGCCGCCGGCCCAGCCCAAGAAGGTGTCGCGGCAGAAGATGGCGAAGCTCGGCGGCTGCATGCTCAATTTCCACGACGTGGCGCTCCGCCGCGACCGCACTGCCGCCAACGATGCACAGCTCGAGGCGACCGTCGCCGACGACATCGCCGTGGCCACGCTGCCGCAGGTCTCCGAGGCGCCGGCCGCGGGGCTGCAGGTCGCGACGACGGTGGACCAGTTTCCCGATCCGGCAGCGGATCCGCCGTTCCCGACGGGGGAGGAATTTCCGCCGATTGGCGCGATGGTGGAAGGCCAGGA
>JABSRK010000523.1 GCA_013213915.1 Planctomycetota bacterium | reverse complement strand
GCGATACCCGGATTTACCAGCAGGAGTCCGCACGGCATGCGTGCGAGGCACCGATCACTTCTTCAAGGGCCGCCTCGACGCGCTGGAACAGCTCGTGTACGAGACGGCAGAATCCTGGCTAGAGGACTGACTTTGAGCGACGAGACCATGAGCGAAGGAGCAGCGCCCCCCAATTCGGATCCCGCGATCCGCGTGGTGATGATGCCCCGGGACACGAACGCCGCCGGGACGATCTTCGGTGGTGTGATCCTCTCCCAACTCGACCTCGCGGCTTCGATCGAGGCTCACAAGCATCACCAAGGGATGCTCGTGACCGTCGCCATGGACAAGGTCGAGTTCAAGCAGCCCGTGCACGTGGGTGACCTCGTCTCGTTCTACACCGAGACGCTGAAGGTCGGCAGGACTTCGGTGCAGACGCGCGTCTGCGTCTGGGCGCAGCGGCGCTTCGGTGATGGAGCGCACGTTTCCGTGACCGAGGCGCAAGTGACGATGGTTGCCGTCGATCCCTCCGGTACACCGACTCCGCTCGCCGGGTGAGCGCGAGGCGCTCGCGACGAACTAGACCGGCTCGAGGTTGGCGCCGGGACCGTAGACGTTGACCGTGGTGCCGATCTCGTCGCCGAGCTCCTCTGCGACCTTGTCCAAGACGGACTTCGAGACGGAGCGACGTGTGCTACCTGAGTTTTTCCGGACCTTCACGCTGGAGAGTTGAATCTCCACAGGCTCGACCTCGCGGAGCTTTCGCATCCAGTTCTTGATCTCGGTCGGGGTCGAGTTGTCGATCTCTCCGCGGCCGATCTCTGCGCGGACGACGACGCGCTCGACAGTGGTGAGGTGCTTCACGAGCTGTCCGAGGTGCGTGCTCTTCTTGCCGGTGAGGGCGGTGTAGGTCTTCGTCGTGCCGCTCTCGAGACGCATGACGTTGAAGTCATAGGAGCCCAGAGCGATGCGAGTCTCGGGGAGGTCCAACTCGGGGTCGTTGGAGATGAGGACGAGCTTGCCACGCGGGAACCACTTGTTGCGTAGCTCGCGGAGGTTGTCGCTGATCTCCCGGAAGTCGGGGTGGTGGGTCGGGTCCACGTCGGAGCCGATGACCACGATGTGCTCGGCCTTCTCGCCGCCCTTGCTGAGGCGCATGAGTTCTTGGGCGGCCAGGGTCACAACGACGGAGGCTCTAGGGAGCCTATTCTCTCGGCTGACGGCGAGGGTGGTGCCGTCGGCGCCGATGTCGATGAAGACGGCGCGGCCCCAGCGCTCTGTTGCCTTGGGGCCGGTTATCAGGGAGTCGGGAGTCAGGTGGACCATGGATCGTCCGACGAAGTCGGCCTTAGAAGTCGTTGGGGAATACCCTCCAGACAGGTTGGAGGGGAACGGGGACATCGTGAACACTCTGAACAGGTGTATCTACAAGTAGCCGAACCACCATTCTAGCCCCTCCAAGCAGATCCTCCAGGGCAGGCCCCCTGGTAGGTTCCAAGCACAGCTTTTGAATTCAAGTCGAGGCCAGATGGATGGTAACTGATGATCCTACAAGTCCTTGGGGCGGCCGTGCGGCTTGACGGTGGCGAGTCTTTCGACGTCTGCATTCTCCCTCGTAGCGGCTCTGTGATTCAGGGGAGGTGAGGCTCGGCCAAACTTGGGTTCGCCAACTCGAGCGGGACATGCTCCTGCTTCAACCTGCTCTCGGAGCCAAAAGCGACCAGGTCCAGACCGAGCCCAGGCCTGATCGGGAGCCTCCGGTCGGGATCCCTCGGCTCGCCTCCGAAGAGGGTTCGAGACACCCGCCAAGGGACTCGCTACCTTCCTTGACACCCTCTCGGCGGCGTCCATAAACTCACCCCTGAATTCTCGGGTCGACGGTACTCGGACCACCCTTCAGAGCCCTGAAAAGGGCCTCTGGTGGAGAACGGAACGGCGCTCCCAGAACTACCCAGAGGGTCCTTCGAGGCCGCTCCGAGCGCGCCTGCTGACCTCTTCGCTCACCCCCAATACCCCCTGCCACACACGCCAACCCAAGCGCTGGAGCGCACGCAGAGCGCTCACCTCGCGTCACCCCTCGTCGGATGTATTTCGACTACCTCAACGCACTCGTCTTCGCCTCAGTCGGATTCGTCTTCGTCTTCCTGAACGTCATCGTCGGTTCGATCATTCGGCCGCGGCGGAAGGGGACGCAGGGGCTCGAGGTGTACGAGTGTGGTGAAGAGACGCTCG
>JABSRK010000522.1 GCA_013213915.1 Planctomycetota bacterium | reverse complement strand
TGCTGCGCTCGCGAAGCGGAACGGCAGCGCCGCCTCGGTCCATCCCCGGCTCTTTTCGAGGGCGGCGCCGATGGCAATGAACCGTTCCAGCGGGTCGGGTGGGATTTCGGGCAGGGGCCGCGTCATGAAGTGATTATGGCGAGCGGCCGTGTCGGCACAATCGGTCTCAGGCCAGCACCCCCTTGACCACGTTACCGGCGATGTCGGTGAGGCGGTGCTCGCGTCCCTCGAAGCGGTGGGTGAGGCGCGTGTGGTCGAAGCCGAGGAGGTGGAGGATGGTGGCGTTCAGGTCGTGGACGTGGACCGGGTCCTCCGCGGGGGCGTAACCGAGGTCGTCGGTCTTGCCGTGGGCGTGGCCGCCCTTCACCCCGCCCCCCGCCATCCAGATGGCGAAGGTCTGGTGGTGGTCCCGTCCGCTCTTGGTGCGGTTGCCCTGGGCGTTGGCGTTCTGGCCCATGGGGGTGCGGCCGAACTCGGATGTCCAGATGACCAAGGTGTCGTCGAGCAGGCCGCGTGCCTCCAGATCCTGGAGCAGCGCCGTGATGGGGCGGTCCACTTGCTTGCACTTGTTTGGCAGTGTGGAAAAGACGGAACCGTGGTGATCCCAGCCCTGGTCGAAGAGCTGCACGAACCGGACCCCGCGCTCGATCAGGCGGCGCGCCAGGAGACAGTGGTTGGCGAAGCTCACCGATCCTGGTTTGGCACCGTAGCGGGCGTGGATTTCAGCGGGCTCGTCTTTCAGGTCCATCAACTCGGGGACCGACGCCTGCATGCGGAACGCGAGCTCGTACTGGCGGATGCGCGCGGCCAGCTCCGGGTCTGCTTCGCTTTCGAGACGGTGACGGTTCAACGTGTTCACGTCGTCGATCATCCGGCGTCGGTCCGCGCGGCGGACGCCCACCGGATCGGACAGGAACAGGACCGGATCGCCGCGGCTGCGCAACTCGATGCCCTGGTGCTCGGCAGGCAGGAACCCGCTTCCGAAGAGGCTGTTGCCGCCGCCTGGGTACTGCCCGGTGACCAGCACGCAGAAGCAGGGGAGGTCGTCGTTCTCACGGCCGAGGCCGTAGCTCACCCATGAGCCCAGGCTCGGGCGTCCGAAGCGATTGAACCCGGTGTTCATGAGCAGCTGGGCCGGGCCGTGGTTGAACTCCTCGGTGTGCACCGTGCGCACCACGGTCATCCGATCGGCGAACGTCTGCAGGTGGGGCAGCAGGTTGGACAGTTCGAGTCCCGATTCACCGCAGGGGCGGAAGCGGAACCGCGGCGTCGTCGGCGTTCCCAGGAGATTGGGGCGTCTGCGGATGAACGCGAGCTTCTTGGTGTCGAAGAACGCGGCCGGGCACGGCTGGCCGTCGCGACGCTGTAGCTCGGGCTTGGGATCGAACAGGTCGAGGTGGGACGGAGCGCCGACCATGTGGATGGAGATGACCCGCTTCGCCCGCGGCGCGAAATGCGGGTCGCCGGTGGCGCCGAAGCCGTCTTCGGCCAGCAGGGACGAGAGCGCGATCCCGCCCAGACCGGTAGCGGACATGCGCAGGAAGTCCCGGCGTGTGTGCGCGAGGGGTGGCTTGTCGGCGGGTCCGGTCAACGGGTCATCCCTTGGTGATGGTCTCGTCCAGGTTCAACAGGATGCTGGTGACGAACCACCAGCTGGCCAGCTCGACCTTGTCCACGGTCGCGTCGGGCTTGAATCCGCGCACGCCGTTGACGATGCGACGGGCTTCGGCGGGAGCGGCGCGCAGGCGTTGCAGCTCCCGGCGGGCCACGCGTTCAAGGTGGCGCTGCTCTTCGGGTTCGGGGGTGCGCGCGAGGGCGAGCCGGAACGCGTGGGTCACTCGCGCGCTCAGGTCGTCGTCCGGCCGTTCGCGCAGGACGCGGTCGGCGAACCCCAGGGCCATCTCCACGTAGGCCTCGTCGTTGAGCAACGCCAGCGCCTGCAGCGGCGTGTTGGTGCGCGAGCGTCGCGGGTGGCAGGCGGCGCGGTCGGGTCCGTCGAAGAGGACGAAGCTTGGGTATGGCGCGGCCCGTCGCCAGACCACGTAGACCCCGCGCCGGAAGCGGTTCTGGTCCTTCGCCACCACGTACTTGGGCTCGTTGCGGCCGGGCTGCCGCCACAGGCCCGCGGGCTGGGGTGGAAATACAGGGGGACCGCCGCGTTCGCCGCAGAGCAGTCCGCTGATGGCCAGCCCGTTGTCCCGGATCGTCTCGGCCGACA
>JABSRK010000521.1 GCA_013213915.1 Planctomycetota bacterium | reverse complement strand
GGCAGACACCGTCTACCGCCAGCAGCGCCCGCGTAATTTCGGCACGCACCTCGACCTGCTCAGGCGCATGGGAGCACGCGTCATCATTGCGAACTTCGGCCAGACGGAGGCTCTTGATGGAGCGACGCAGCTTCCGCAGTTTCTCGCGGCCTACGGCAAACTCCTGGACGAGTTCGAGAAATGCACTCCCCGCATTGTCCTGGTGTCACCCCATCGCCATGAGAAAACCGGCAACCCACTCCTCCCCGACCTGAGCAGACGCAATGGAGATGTCGCCGCCTACAGTGAAGGCATTCGCCAACTGGCCCGGCGGCGCGGTCACCTCTATGTCAACCTGCACAAGCTCGATCCCTCCGGATTGACCAGTGACAGCAGTCACCTCAACCCGGAAGGTCAGCGGGCCTGGGCACGGAATGTCATGTCGCAATTGACCGGACGGGAGGTCTCCGAGCGGGACGGCGCCCTTGAACCGCTGCGCCAACGAATACAGCGCAAGAACGTGCTCTGGCGTCAACATTGGAGACCCGCCAACTGGTCGTTTCTCTACGGCAACCGCCAGCACGTGCCCAGCAGCAGGGACCACCGGCCGGGCAAACCCCGCTGGTTCCCCGAAGAGGTCAATGCCATCATCCCGCTCATCGAGCAGGCGGAAGAAGAAATCTGGAAAGCGAAGGAGGGCGTCAAGTGAAGAAGCAGATTCTCGTCTGCCTCCTGTTTCTGGATCCCGCCGTGGGATTCGCTCAGCAGAAGAATTACTCGGTCGGTCCCACCCTGCAGGACAACTCTGCCAGCGCCGAACTCTCTTCCTTCGAAATCGCGGCAGGCTACGAAGTCTCACTCTTTGCGTCCGAAGAAAACGGCATCGCCAATCCCATCGTGATGCGCTGGGGTCCCAGGGGCCGCCTGTGGGTGCTCTGCTCTCTCGTCTATCCGCAGGCTCTCCCCTCCAAGGCACCCGGCGACAAGCTCTTCATCCTGCAGGACAACGACCGGGATGGCCGCGTGGACGAAACGCTGGTCTTCGCAGACGGCCTGGACATGCCCACCGGATTTGCAATCGGCAATGGTGGAGTCTATCTCGGACAGGGCCAGGATCTCCTCTTCCTGCGGGATGAAAACGGCGACGACCGGGCGGATACCCGCGAGGTTCTCCTCACCGGATTTGGAACCGGTGACACCCACCAGAACATCAATTCCCTCACCTGGACCCCCGGCGGAGAACTGCTCTTCTGCCAGGGTCTGCACAATTTCTCCCGGGTGGAAACGCCTTGGGGCATCGTGCACATGGATGAGCACGGTGTATGGCGCCTCCGGCCCCGGCGCATGCAGTTGCACGCCTTCCGGGGATGCAGCGGCCAGAACCCCTGGGGTCTTTCGCACGGACACTGGGGCGAACCCTTCGCCAAGAGCAACGGCAACGCGGTGAGCGAACTGCTGCCGGTCATGATCCACGCCGAACATCGCCATCAGCCGCTCGATATCGGCGGCACTCGGATCAAGAGCATGATCTGTGAGATCATCGATTCCCCCGCCCTACCTGACGACCTGCAGGGTAACATCGTGATCGCGGGATACTTCGCCCATCTCGTCGACCGCCTGAAAATCACCACCGACGGCGCCGGACACAAGGGTGAGCTCCTCGACCCGCTCTGGCGCACGGACCACCAGAGCTTCCGCCCTGTCGATGTCCAGACCGGACCGGACGGCGCCCTCTACGTTGCCGATTGGTACAATCCCATCATCGGACACTACCAGGCTTCCCTGCGCCATCCCGACCGGGACAAGAAGCACGGCCGGATCTGGCGCATCACGGCCAAGGGGAAGAAGACCGTGGAACAACCGCAGTATGATGAGCTGCCAACCAGGAATCTGCTGAATGCTCTCAAGACCGCTCCCCTCAAGGAACGCGAGCGGCTGCGCATGATCCTCTCCAACCGCTACCGCGACCCGGAGATTGCCGGACGTCTGGAAGAAGAGTTGGCCGCCTGGGTACCCACCCTCGACCCGGACGATCCCCGTTTCGAGCACCACCTCTTCGAGGCGCTCTGCCTCTACGAATGGTTTGAGACGGTCGATGTCAGCCTCCTCACCCAGCTCCTCGGCGCCCGGGAACCGCTCGCCAGAGCCTACGCCACCCGGGTGGTGGGACGGTGGCACGACCGCCTGCAGGAACCGTTGCGCTATCTCGAGAAATCAGCCGCTGATCCCCACCCGCGTGTGCGCCTGGAGT
>JABSRK010000520.1 GCA_013213915.1 Planctomycetota bacterium | reverse complement strand
CCGCGCCAACCAGCTCGCGGCTGGAATCGACGCGTGGACGGGCGGTTGGTTCTCGCGCCGAGTCCGCGCATCCGATCCGCTCACCCGTTAGATCAGCCCCGACCTCACCCCATCGGATCTCGGGCGTAGCGACGGCGGGGCTTGTTCTTGCTATTTCCCCGCGTTCCCCGTCGATGCCTGCACGAGCTGGGCGTCTGACTGAGCCTGCGCTTCGAGCTTCGCGAGGCGACCCGGGGGTTGCTCGACGTAGGGGATGCAGAGCGCGAGCATCGCCGCGTCCGTCGACGTGCCGTAGAACTTGATGCGGTCCATGCCGAACAGCTGCTTTGCGCCGACCTCGGCGAGCAGCGCGTCGTAGAACGCGACCGCGCGGTCCATGTCACTGGTTCCGATCGTGGTGTAGCCGAGCATGGGGCCTCCTCCGAGATGGCCGTAGATCGTCTCGTCCTCGAGATGGCTGCCGTGACGCGAAGGTGTAACTCAGGGCGACATCGGTTCCACCTTGATCCCGCACTCCTCCAACGCAGTCAACCCCGCGGCTGTGGCCTTCAGGAAGCGCTCGAGTGTGTTCCGCTTCGTGCGGATGTCGCCCAGCGTGTAGTTGTACCGATGTACTTGTTCGTGGAATGGGAGTTCCTGCATCGCATCGAGCCAGCGTCGGAGCTTCGTGGGGATTCCTCCTCCACCTCTCCGCCTCCGGGAATCGGAGAGATTTGTCTCGACAAGCCGATTCTAGGGGGGGGGTACCCTAGAGTGGTCAACCAAGTTCTCCGGGGGACGGGTGGCCGGACGGCACAACAATTCGAGCGACGGAGCGACGACTTGCGGGCGGATCCTCGACGCGAGCCGACGCCTGTTCAACGAGAGGGGCTACGTGGGGACGACGACCGCCGCGATCGCGGCCGAGGTCAGAATCACCGAGGGCAACCTCTGGTACCACTTCCGCACCAAGCTCGATCTCGTCCGGGACGCAGCCTTGTTCCGGCGTAGCGGACCAGTCCGATGATCCTCCTCGACGTCCTCCTCGTGATCGGGCTCCTCTTCGTCGGCGCCTCGCTCTGGCAGCACTTCCGCTACCTGAAGCTGCGTCGCGAGCGGATCGACGATCGGCAGCCCCTCGTCTATCCGGGGCGCAGCTTCCACGCTGTGACGATTCTGAAGGCGGGGCCGGAACGATCGGCGCTCGACGAGCTGCGCGCATTGCGGGACGTCATCGAGGGATCGGGCGACGGATCGGTCGTCTATGCGGGCCTGGTCGGCCCGGCCATGGCGAAATCCGAGCAGCTCGCGAACGACTGGGACGGGCTGATCTTCGCGCAGTACCCCTCGCGCGAAGCCTTCGATGCCACGACCACGGCCGACGCCTACCGCGAGGTGCTCGCGCGATACGAACGCACCCACACCCACGGTGCCGTCCGCGGGGCCGCGCTCAACCTGCTGGTTCCGGTCGGGCTCCTGCTGATCCGGCTCCGCGACCTCGTGCTGCGCAAGCCCTCGGCATTCCCTTTCGAGCCGGCCGGTGAGGACTCGATGACCGCTCGACACGGCGTGGTGAAGGACGTCGAGCAACTCGACGCCTTCCGCGAGATCAAGGACGACGCCGTCGTGATCTTCAACCTGATCGAGCCCGGCGACTCGGCGCAACAGAAGGCCAATCGCCGCTACGGGATGAGCATGTTCAGTTCGATGGCGGAGGGAGGCTACGGCCCCGTTCACGTCGGCCGGGCAGTCGGGGTCGAAGGCGAGGCCCGGTTCAGCCAGTTCGTGGCCGTCTATTACCCGGGGATCGACCACGTGCAAGCGATGGTCGGCAGTACCTTCATGAATCGCATCGGCAGCGGCAAGCAGCTCGGCGACTCGCTCGCCGTGGCGACGGTTCCCGTCTTGTCGAAGCTTCCAGCCAGGAGAACCGAGTGACCAACATCCTCGAGACGATCTTCCCGCGAGAGGCAAACAACGACTACCAAGGGAGTCCGATCGCGTTCTACGGATTCCTGCCGATCGTCGCCATGCAAGCGTTCAGCGCCTGCGTCCACTACTTCACGTACGACAGCGGCAAGATCCAGATCGCGGGCATGATCCCGTTCGAGGGGACTCCCGATCCCAGCGGGCTGATCTTTGCGCTGGGCGCGGGCGCCGGGGCGTGGGAGCTGATCATCCTGGCGATCTACGGGATCGTCCTGTGGCGCTACCGCAACCTGATCCCGCTGATGTTCGCTCTTGCGATCGCGAA
>JABSRK010000052.1 GCA_013213915.1 Planctomycetota bacterium | reverse complement strand
CGCGTCTGCCTGCCCTCGACGTGCATACCAGAGAACCCCTCCCTGCCGCGACACGTCCACTCGCCGACGACTGACCATGTATCCCGGCTCACTCCAGCGCCACAGATAGCGGGTCAACTCTGCCGTCCCCCGCACCTGCAGCTCTCTTGCCCACGCCTTGCGCCGGTCGGCCCATGGGTCTCCCAGATACGACGCAAGGAAGCGATGGTAATCAGTCCATGACCCGATGCGCCGCATGGTGCGGAACAGGGTGGTGAGATTGCGCTTGCGGTGATCGTCGGTGAGCTCCCCGAGGTGCTTCATGCGCTTCAAGTCGATGGCCCACAGGCGCACCGTGTCCCCGGTGATCGTCGTCATGAAGTTCATAGCGGTCGCGTCGTGGTGAATGAACCCCGCGTCGTGAAGCGTGCGCATGAACACGCCAAGGGCACGGGCCGTCAGGTGGCGGGCAGGACCGTCCAGCAGCCCCTCCCGCGACGCTTCGGCCAGGTCCCGGGCGCCTTCCAGATAGCGGGTGACGAGGACGGTTGCCCCGGAGGCGTGCGCGAGACGCCCGGCGGCGAGGGGCTCGGCGCAGGCCACCCCGGCCTGGTGGCACCGCAGGCCCCTGGTCCACTCCCCCATGGCACCGGCGCCTGGAAGCAGCGCCCCCAGGCGCCGCAGGAGTCCCTTGGGCCGGTACGTTTTGACAACCACGGATTCCCCGCCGACGAGAACGATCCGCTCGACGTGATGGGGCCCCGTGTCCTTGATGGCGACCCGTTCGGCCACCTGGGCGTCGGAGAGGAAGCCACCTCCGTCGAACAACTTCTCCCGCCAGTCAGCGACGACGAGAAAGCGTCCCTGCGGAACCGACGAACGCACAATGCGGCGGTGACCGTCCGCCACGCGGTCGGAGCCGCCGGAAGGGTCGAGGGTGGGTTCGGGCGTCGTCACTGGCAAGGTCAGAGTGTACCGTCGGACCCGTCGGCGTCGGCTGACGTCGCCCCGTTTCTTCCGCTCAGGCGCGCAGCGCCGCGGCGACGCGCGCGAGACCGTCCTTCAGCTCTTCCACTTCAGACCCGAAGCCGATGCGGAGGAACCCATCCATGCCGTAGTGGTCTCCGGGCACGAGCAGCACGCTGTGTTCGGTGCGCAGGCGCTCGCACAGCTCGGACGAGTTCACGCCATGGCTGTAGCGCAGCCACAGCATGGCGCCGGCCGCAGGCGGAACGTGGGTGAGCGTGCCCTCGTGGGACGCCAACCAGTCGGCCATGACCGGGTAGTTCTCGCGCAGGATCGCGCGGGTGCGGCCGAGGATCCGCGCCCGCTGGGTCGGCTCAAGGGCGTGGGTCGCCAGGCGGTCGGACAGCGCCGACGGGGCGATGGTGGCGTAATCGTGGCGCTCCCAGCACCGGTTCACCAGGTCGGTCTGTCCGGCAATCCAGCCCACGCGCAGTCCCGGCAAACCGTAGGCCTTGGACAGCCCGGACGTGATGACGGCCCGCTCGGACCGCCCCCACATGGACGGGGTCTCCTCCTCCGTGGTGAGCTCGGCCCCCCGGTAGATCTCGTCAGCCAGGACGTACGCACCCACCCGGTCCGCCATGGCGCCGATGAGGTCCAGCTCGTCGGCCGTCAGGCAAGAACCGGTGGGGTTGTTGGGGTTGCAGATGGCGATGAGCTTGGTGCGCTCACCCACCAGGTCCGCCAGCGCATCCATGTCCGGGCGCCAGCGACCTGCGTCCCCGTCCTCCACCAGCTGCCATCCCTTGGCATCCGCACCGTACGCCCGCACGAGCCCCCACACCTGCATGTAGTTGGGCAGCATGACGACGACCTCGTCGCCCGGCTCGATGAGCGTCCAGGTGACCATCTGGTTGGCCTCGGCCCCACCGGTGGTGACCTCCACGTGATCCGCCGTCGCTCCCGGGTACAGGGCCGCGACCCTCTCCCGCAAGGCAGTCGTCCCGTTGGTCTGCACGTAGCGAAGCGGTTGCTCGAGCACCGCGCGGCGCAGATCCGGGTCCTCTTCGAGCAACTCGTCCACCGTCAGTGGCTCGACACCGCTCTCCGACAGGTTCACGTCCACGTGGTTCTCCCACGTGGACTGCCAACGCTCCATCAAGAAGGGTTCGAAGGGCATGGGGAGAAACGTACCACGTCAGGACAGTAGGTCGCCCGCGGGAGGCTCCTGTGGGTCACGCCAACGCGGAGTGGGAACCATCGAGGAAGGAGGCGCACTCGTCCACGTCGCCCTTCGATCCCATGAAGATCGGCGTGCGCTGGTGGAGCTCGGTGGGCTGCAGATCGAGGACCCGTTGCCCGTCCTCGGTGATGGCTTGCCCCCCGGCCTGCTCAACCACGAACGCGAGGGGATTGACCTCGTACTGTAGGCGCAGCTTGCCATCCGACTTCTTGACGGTGCCCGGATACATGAAGATCCCTCCCTTGATCAGGGTCCGGTGCACGTCGGAGATCATGGAGCCGATGTAACGCGACGAACGCGGACGGCGCGTCGACGCGTCGTCAACTTTCAACCACGCGATGTACCGCTGCAGGTTCTCGGTCCAGGAGTGGGTGTCGCGTTCGTTGATGGAGTAGATCTTGCCGGCATCGGGGATCTTGATGTTCTCGTGCGACAGGAGGAACTCGCCAAGCGTGGAGTCCAGCGTGAACCCATGGACCCCGTGGCCCGTCGTGTAGACCATCACCGTGGACGACCCGTAGATGACATAGCCCGCCGCCACCTGCCGGCTACCGGGCTGGAGGCAATCCTCCAGGGTCCCGTGGGCGCCCTCGGACTGACGCAGATGGATGCTGAAGATCGTCCCGATGGACGCGTTGCAGTCGATGTTGGACGAGCCGTCCAGCGGATCGAACATGAGGACGTACTTCGCCTGCTCGGAGGCGAACTTGTCCGGAATCGGGATGATCTCCTCCTGCTCCTCGGATGCCATCACACACACGCGACCGGTGTGGTCGTTCATCCGGTAGATCGCCTTGTCGGCGTAGACGTCGAGCTTCTTGACCTCGTCGCCGGATACGTTGACGGAGCCCTCTTCGCCGAGGATGTCCCCGAGTCCGGCGCGGCGAACCTCACGGGAGATGATCTTGGAGCTGGCGGCGATATCGTTGAGCAGTTGCGTCAGCGCCCCGGTCGCTCCCGGCCGGAATTGTTGCTGCTGGAGCGTATGACGCTCGATCGTCACGATCTTGCTGGAGAAGGTCGCCATGCCTGGTCGAGCGTAAGCCCCTGAATGTCTCCTTTCAACGCATGGCTTGACCCGGTCGGGGCTGCATCTCAGACTGGACATCCAGAGGGGATGACCAAGTGAGCTCGGACCAGGATCTCAAACAACGGGTGCATGCCGCGTACGCGGACATCAAAGACCGCGTTCAAGACCGCATCGTCGGTATGGAGGAGGTCATCGACCTGCTCCTGATCGGCATCCTCTCCGAGGGGCACTGCCTGCTCGTAGGCGTGCCGGGGCTGGCCAAGACGCTCCTGATCAGCACCCTTTCCGAGCTCCTGGACCTGAAGTTCGCGCGTATCCAGTTCACACCGGACCTGATGCCCTCGGACATCGTCGGCACCGAGCTCATCTCCGAGGATGCGACAACGGGTGATCGCGGCTTCCGCTTCATGAACGGCCCCGTGTTCGCGAACGTCATCCTCGCCGACGAGATCAACCGGACGCCGCCCAAGACCCAGGCCGCGCTCATGGAGGCGATGGAGGAGCGGCAGGTGACCATCGGGGGACGCACCCACACCCTGGAACGCCCGTTCTTCGTCCTCGCGACGCAGAACCCGATCGAGCAGGAGGGCACCTATCCCCTGCCGGCCGCCCAGCTCGACCGGTTCACGTTCCTCATCAACGTCGAGTACCCGAGCCGCAAGGACGAGTACAAGATCATCCGCACCACGTGCGCCCCGCGAGAGCACCGCAGCGACGTCGTCCTCGGCGGTGAGGAGATCATCGCGTTGCTCGACCTCCTACATCGTGAGGTGCCACCGCCGGAGGTCGTCCTGGAAGCTACCCGCATCGCCCGCGCGAGCAGGCCGGACGACGAGATCGCGTCCGACACCGTGAAGCGATACGTGTCGTGGGGCGTCGGCCCACGCGGCGCGCAGGCCGTCGTGCATGCATCGAAGGTCCGGGCCATGCTTCAGGGACGCGACCGCGCGAACCTCGATGACGTCCGCGCCCTCGCGATCCCCGCGTTCCGCCATCGG
This sequence comes from Planctomycetota bacterium, assembly GCA_013213915.1. Lineage (GTDB taxonomy): Bacteria > Planctomycetota. The sequence continues at coordinate 11,397 of JABSRK010000052.1, read as the reverse complement.
CTGGTCCTCAACTTCCGCGGTGAAGCGGAAGGCGAGACACCCGAAGGGATCATCGGAGAGATTCTCGACGGTGGCGCCGGCGAGCGCCGCCGGACAACCGTAGCGGCAGGGGGCGACCGGCGGCGCACGGCCAGGCACGGTGGTCGCGTCGCGCGCCGCTGAGCGGAACCGTGCCTTGAGCGACGCTTCCGCCCGCACGCGCGAGATCGCGCGCCTCGCTGCTCCGATCGTGCTGGGACAGATCTCCCACGTCCTGGTCGGCCTCGCGGACACCATCATGGTGGCCAGGACGGGTCAGGCCCCCCTCGCCGCGCTCGGGTTCGCCGCCCCCGTGTTCCTCGTCGGGTTCCTCTTCTTCTCATCCCTGTTTCAGGGCACCCAGACGGTCTGCGCACGCCGCCTCGGCCAGGAACGACTGAAGGAGACGGGCACCGTGCTGTCGAGCGCGCTCGTGGTAGGGATCATCGTCGGTATCCCCGCGAGCCTGTGCGGCATCTTCCTCCCCGGCCCATTGATGTCGGCCCTCTCCACGGACGACGCCACAGCGACCATCGCAAGCGACTATCTCCAGTATCGCTGGGGCGGCGGCATGTGGCTCATCGTCCTGGCCTTCGCCTTCCGCGGGTTCTACTGGGGTATCGGGCTCACCCGCATCGATCTGTTCGTCAGCCTGCTGTTCAACCTGGCCAACATCGCCCTGAACTGGGTGTTCATCTTCGGTCACCTCGGGGCTCCCGCCATGGGCGCCGCCGGTGCCGGGCTGGCCTCTGCCCTGGCCAATCTGCTGTCCGTGATCACGTTCTTCGCGCTGACCATGGGCCCGAAGATGCGTGAGGTGTACGGGACGTTCCGACATCGCGCGAATCGGAAGATCGCGGGACAGGTCATGCGCTTGTCCGCGCCCCGCTCGATGCAAGCCCTCGCATTCAGCCAGGCCATCGTGTTCTTCAAGATCGTCGGCGATCACACGGGCCAGGCTGGTCTGGCCGCATCTGCGGTGGTCTGGCGCTTCATCGGTTTCACGGTCCTCGTGTCCCTGGGGATCGGAACCGCCACCGCAACCCTGGTCGGACGCGAGCTCGGTGCCGGACGCAAGGAATCCGCCGCCCGATACGGGTGGACCGCCACCGGCCTGGGCGTCCTCACGGTGACGGTGTTTGCCATTCTGTTCGCGATGTTCCGCGAGCCGCTGCTGCTGATGTTCTTCAGCCGCGGCCCGAACGTCACCGAGGCGTCGGCCCTCACATCGGATCAACTCGTCGCCCTCGCCGTCGGGCCGTTCCTCCTGATGCTCGCTTTCCAGGTCGTGGACGCGGTCGGCATCATCCTCTCGCGGGCGCTCAACGGCGCCGGCGAGGTGATGTACGTCATGTACGCCGAGTTCGCCGTCGCCTGGCTGATTTGTATCCCGGCCACGTTCCTGGGCGTCTACCTCCTCAGCGACGACCCCCTCCTGGGCGCCTGGTGGGGATGGGGGGCGTACTGCGCAGCCTGGGCCGTCGCCATGGCGTGGCGCTGGCGCCGGGGCTCATGGAGCGAGATCGAGATCTGATCGCAGCCCTTTGGGCGCTTGACTGGCGAACCGAGACCGGGTGTCATGCGCGCCATGCCCGGGTCGCCACCGCAAGTCAACGCGTTCTTGATCTGTGATCAGGCGTTCCCGCAGGCGGGGACGGGGAAGTGGTGTGTCATCGGGACCTACTGCGTCATCTGGGCGCAACGGATCCCGGTCACCCACGCGCCTCTCGTCATCTTCATCGGGCTGTCCGACTTCGAGGGCAACTGCACGGTCACCGTGGGCATCCGGGACGCGAGCGGGTCACCTGTCCCCCTGCCGGTGAAGGGCCAGGACGGAAACCAGATCACCGAGATCCGGATGCAATTCCAGGCCGTCCCCATGAGCGTCGCGGAGTTCGCGGTCCCGTTCCCGCCCATGACGTTCGACGTTGCGGGCAGCTACACGCTCGAGCTCGCCGCCGACGGCGCCCTGCTGGCGGCGCGGTCCTTCCGCGTCGAACAGGCGCCGCCGCCGGGACAGATGCCCCAGCTTCCGCCGGGCTTTCCCATGCCGCCCACGCCGCCCGAAAAACCCGCTTAGACCTCCCACGCGCGGCCGGCGGGCATCAGGGCAAAAAGGCCCGCGTGTTCTTGAGCTTGGCGGGCAGATAGACGTCCATGACGTAGTTCAGCCCCCACTTGGCGAGCGCCTGCTGCTCCGCCCGCACGCCCATCTTCAGCAACTGTTGCACGGCCTTCGTCCACGGCTTGTGGGTCTTGAAGAACGGGTCGTTCTTGAGCGCGTCCTTCGCGCGTCGAATATCCACGTCCTTCAGGGGATGGGTAGGCAGCTTGTAATCGAGGATGTCCTGCGGCATCACCCCGAGGAACCTCGCCTTGGGGACACAGTAGAACTGGTTGATGTGGGCGGCGTTGCCTGATCCGACCTTCAGACTGCGGTAGATATTGCTGATGCCGTACGGGTCGCAGTCGACGAAGGCGTATACGGGGATCTTCTGCGACTCCGAGAGCCTGCGGATGAACCGCCTGCACGCGCGGGTCGGGACGCCGCTCATGGAGACGATGATGCAGTTCGCCTTGGTCGGGTAGGCGTGGTACTGCAACCGCTGGAACATGCCTCCCGTCTCGATGGCGAGGACGAACTTGGCCTTGGTGCGGAACTTCAGGTGCTCGACCGAGTGTGGGATCGTGTAGGCGCCCGATCCGAACTTGGTGCAATCGATCTCGATGCTGCGTCCGGTGGCCGGGTCCCGATCGGTGACCACGAGTTGACCGGCGACGGCGCCGCCGTGCTCGTCGGGGTAGAAACGGAGCTGCTCTCGGGTAATGCCGTCGAGAGAGAACGTCGCCTCGATGTCGTCCATCACCGTGTCGGACTCGGACTGGTTGTCGAACCTGGCATCCTCCCAATTCTTGCTCTGGTAGTAAGCGTCTCGCTTGGTCGCGAACGTGTCCTCGCGAACCATCTCCTTCGATAGCCCCATCATCCGCAGCGTCTGAGCGAAGGTACGCACCGTGTTCACCGTGAGCGTCCGCGTCTTGCGCTGACGGCCGATCTGGAAGTAACCGACCCGGGGGTCGTACTTGACGTTCGACAGGGCGCGGACGGGAGAACGCAGCTCGGGCTTCTGGCCCTTCATGATCTTCCCGTGCAGGCTCTTGGCCGTCTTGTCGATGACGGTGACGACCTTGGTCTTCTGCCAGGCCGCCTTCTTCCGGGTGATCTTCTTCTTGGTGGCCTTCTTGCGCCGCCGCCTCACACCGGGAGGCAAGCCCCCCTCGTCGGCCGCGGCGGGCGCGTCGTCCTCGTATTCGAGCCTGTCGTAAGCCCGCTTGCGAACGGTAACGGACGCTTCCAGAGAGGTGGAGACAGGCTTCTTCTTGCGCGGGGACGTCTTCTTGCGAACCGCCCTCTTCTTACGTTTCGTAACCTTCTTCTTCTTGCGCGCCACGTCAGAGCTTTCGGCTGCGCTCGAGGACATCCTCGAGCTTGTTCATCGCCCGGGTCGTCTGCATGTCCGACAACTCCAGGATTTCCTGGAGCGCGATGCCGATCTGGGGCAGGTACTTGGAGATGTAATCGAGCTTCTTCACCTCGTCCGCCTCGCGACGGCGACGACTGAGGAAAGCCCCCAGCTTGCGACCGCACTCGTTCAACGCGAGCCGGATCTCCTTCACGATCTCCGGATAGTGGGCCACGGCCTCCTTGCTCTCAGAAGTGAACGGGACCCACACCGACGCCACGTGGACGAAGATGACCAGGGGCCCGACCGGCAGCGCGCCGCGGGACTGCTGCAGGCCGTAGTTCTTCCATGTGGTCCCGACCACGGATTTGGAGATGGCGCACGCGCCCGGCTGGTACAGCAGGGGAACGCGGTTGGCGAATCGGATCACCCGTGCCAGGTCATCGGCCGCCAGGTTGCCGCCCCAGGCCAGCCCGGCCTCGATGACGAACGGGTTGCCACGATAAACGGCAGGAGGACGTGTCACGGCGGTGAAGAGGTCGGCGTCGACCTCCTTTCTCAGCCCTTCCAGCACGAGCTCCTGGCCGATGGGGACGACACAATCCGTCGCTGGCGACATGATCCGCGTCTTGTTGATCGCCTTGTACAGCAGATCGGCCTCGCGGTTCGCGATGGCCCCCGGACGCGCCTTGGGCGAAACACCAGCCGCGTCGCATATGGACCCCGCTACCGCCGCCGACACGCGAGAGAACGAGTCCTGCAGCGCCCCCTTCAACGTGCGCGCCGGGCTCCCCTTGAGCAGCCGCGCGAGGACGCCAAGTTCGACACCGTGAGGATGAGGCTTGATCTCCCGCGCCGGTTCGGGGATGCGCTTCGACGCGCGCTTGAAGACCACCGGATCGTCCTCTCCTGGTCCGTAGTACGTGATGCTCACGTGGGGGTTCGCCATCGCCGTCTGCTGCAGGTACTCGTCAACCGACTGCTTCCCCTTGAGGTAGCGGCCCTCCAGCTCAATCTCGACCCGCGTTCCCGACCCCTTGCGGAACGTCTTGGCCTCGCGCTCCCGCATGACCTCGGGGCGGTTGCGCGCCGTGTCGATGCGCACCTCCATGCGCAAGGCCTTGCCGCTCTTGGATGGACGGGTCATGATGCGCATGGGCTTGCCGGTCGTGAGCTGGCCGTACATCCCGGCAGCCGAGATCCCGATGCCCTGCTGGCCGCGGCTCTGCTTCATGCTGTGGAACTTGGAACCATACAGCAGCTTGCCGAAGATCTTCCCCACCTGGGCCTTCACGATCCCGGGACCGTTGTCCTCCACCGCCACCACGAACCGTTCGTCCTCGCCCTCCACCGGGCTGATCTCGACAAGCAGGTCGGGCAGGATCTCCGCCTCCTCGCAAGCGTCGATGCTGTTGTCCACCGCCTCCTTGATGGTGGTGAGCAGAGCCTTGCGCGGGTTGTCGAACCCGAGCAGATGGCGGTTCTTGGCCAAGGTCGCGAAGCGCAAGGTCGCGAAGCGCAAGGTCGCGAAGCGCAAGGTCGCGAAGCGCAAGGTCGCGAAGCGCAAGGTCGCGAAGCGCGAGGTCGCGAAGCGCGCGTCGCGCAAGAAGCCCGCGCCTCGCCGACCCAGGGCGACCGCCGAGTCCATGGCGAAACGCCAGCGCGAGATCTCGGTCTCCGAGTTCTTTTTCGCGACCTTGCGCTTCGCGACCTTGCGCTTCGCGACCTTGCGCTTCGCGACCTTGCGCTTCGCCGCCCTCCCCCTCCGTACTGCCATGCGCGCGTCAGTATAGCCCTTGGAACTGACGAGAGCCGGCGCCGACGTGTCAGCCAGCGTCGCGCCCGATCGCGCGGTCGGTGACCTCCAGGGCCTTGTCGATGATGGCGAAGCCCTCGCGGAGCACAGCCTCGGTGATGGTGAGCGGCGGGTTGGTGAAGAACGTCCCTCCCCAGACGAGCGTGAACAGGCCGTTTGCGCGGAACGCGGCGTTCAAGTCCTTCATGGCCGGGTGGGACCCGCGGTACGGGACCAGGGGGGCACCGTCTGCATCGCCCAACTCGACCAGACCGAACAGTCCGATGTTGCGGGCGGCCCGGACCGATGGATGACGCGCCACCAGGCCCTCCATCTCCTCTCCCATGACCGGGCCGAGGCGCGCGGCGTTGCCGACCAGGTCCTCGTCGGCGATGACGTCGAGCACCGCCATGGCGGTCGCGCACGCCAGCGCATGGGAGTTGTAGGTGAGTCCGCCCCAGAAGACGTTGTCGTGGAAGTGATCCGCGATGGGCTGCCGCATCCCGACGGCCCCGAGAGGGACGTATGAGCTCGTCAGCCCCTTCGCCATGGTGACCATGTCGGGGACGATGCCGCCGTGCTCGAAGGCGAACATCTTGCCCGTCCGCCCGAAGCCGCACATGACCTCGTCGCAGACCAGCAGGATGCCGTGGCGCTCGGTCAGCGCGCGCACGCCTTCCAGCCAGCCTGCGGGCGGGGCCAGGACGCCGTTGGTGCCCGTGACGGTCTCGATGAACAGGGCCGCGATCTTGTCCGTGCCTTCGTAGCGAAAGACCTCTTCCAGGTACGTGAGGTGGTTCTTCGTGACTTCCTCGGGAGAGGCACCGAACGAGTAGTCGTAGGGCTCCGGATCCATGACGTGGACGACCCCCGGCATGCCGGGCTCGTTCTCGAGCCGCCGCGGATCACCCGTCAACTGCATGCACGCGTTGGTGGCCCCGTGGTAGCTGCGGTAACGGGCGATGATCTTGTGGCGCCCGGTGTACTGACGCGCCACCTTGATCGCGTTCTCGTTCGCCTCGGCGCCACCCAGGGTGAAGAAGAACGTGTCGATGTCGCCAGGGAGGAGCTCCGACAACCGCTGGGATAGCCGCGCGCGCGGCTCCGTCGCCGATCCGGGCCACACGTAGACGAGCTTGTCCACCTGGTCCCTGATCACCTGCACCACCCGGGGATGCCCGTGCCCCACGTGGACCGACATCAACTGGCTGTTGAAGTCCAGGTAGCGGTTGCCGTCGGGGTCGTAGAGGTAGAGGCCCTCGGCGCGCTCGATGGGGAGGGGCGTCACCTGGCCCGTCGCTGACCACGCGTACAGCGTGTGCTTCAGACAGAGGTCGACCATCTCCTGCGCGTTCACGAGCTCAGCTCATCCACGTCTGGTCCTTCTGCACGGCCCACTTGGACGTGATCTTGCGGGGCCGCGTCCAGAACCGGAATCCGTCCCAGCCGGTGATGTTGCCGTGGCCGAACAACGAGTCATTCCAGCCGCCGAATCCGAACGGCTCGCGCGGCACGGGGACGCCAACGTTGACGCCACACATGCCGGAGGATACGCGCTCCATGACCTCACGCGCCACATCGCCGGAGGTGGTGTAGACACTCGATGCGTTGCCGTACTCGGACGCGTTCTCGATAGCGATGGCATCCTCCAAGGTGGCGACGCGGACGATCGACAGCACCGGCCCGAAGATCTCCTCTCGCCCGGCAGGCATGTCGGAGGTGACGCCGTCGAGGACCGTTGGACCGACCCAGTAGCCGCCGTCTGTGGCGCGCTGACCGCGGCCGTCCACCAACACCTTGACCCCGGACTTTTCTGCGCCGTCGATGTAGCCGGTGATGCGCGCGGCCGCCGCGTCGCTGGTGACCGGTCCCATCTGTTCGCCGAGGCGGATCTCCCCTGCCTTGGCGGCGATGCCACGGACGATGTGGTCCACGTCGCCGACCCCCACCATCACCGACGCAGCCATGCAGCGTTGGCCTGAGCATCCGGTAAACGAATCGACCACGTTTTGCGTGGTCAACTCCACATCGGCATCAGGCACGACGATGAGGTGGTTCTTGGCGCCGCCGAGGCAGAGCATGCGCTTGCCCGTTGCGGACCCACGAGCGTAGACCTGGCGCGCCACCGCAGTCGAGCCGACGCACGCGAGCGCCGCGATGCCGGGATTGTCCGCCAGCGCCTCCACCGCCGCCCGTCCGCCGTTGATCACGTTGAAGATCCCCGGCGGCAGGCCCGCCTCCTCGAACAGGCTCGCCAGCCGCTGGATCGACAACGGCACCTGCTCGGACGGCTTGATGATGAACGCGTTGCCGCCCACGATCGCCTGCGGCAGCATCCACATGGGCACCATGAGCGGGAAGTTGAAGGGGCAGATGCCGGCCACGATCCCCAGGGGCTCGTGCACGACCATGCAGTTGACGCCGCGGCTGACGTCGAGCTGCTGCCCGACGGCCAGGTTGGGCAAGGAGCAGCCGAACTCGACGCACTCGATGGCCTTCAGGACGCTACCCTTGGCCTCATCGTAGATCTTGCCGTTCTCGTGGGACACGAGCCACGTCAACTCCTCCACGTCGCGCGTCATCAGCTCGCGCAGACGGTAGAAAACCTGGGCGCGGTCGCGGATGGCTAACCGGGCCCATGCGGGCTGGGCGTCGCGCGCCGCCGCGACCGCCGACGCCACCGCATCGGCGCCGCTCATGGGCGCACGCGCCATGGCCTTGCCATGCCGCGGGTTCATGACGTCGATCAGTTCGGCGCCGGGATCATCCACGAACGCACCGCCGATGAAATTCCGGGCGTCCGCGTACTCGGTGAAGTCGTAGCTCGTAGCGGTGAACTTCGATGTCATCGCACGCTCTCCGTCGGGGGGCGCGGGAACGGCCGGCTCATGGGGAACGCCGGCACGACGTCGATCGGGGCCAGGTCGGGATCGCACAGCATGGCGATTCCATCTCAACCCTCGGACCGGGGCTTGTCCAGCAGGCTGACGAGCACACCGACGAGGGCGGACAGCGCGAACGCTGGGGGTAGCTCCTCGAGCGCTGCGAAGAACGGGTCGAGACGCGGTCGGACCTCGCCCATGGGGAGCCGAGGATTCGATATCATGCCGCCATGAGCCTCGTGCGCATGGAGGAGATCGTTGACGCGCCTGGACTGGTGCGGGTCGTTCTCGACAGCCCCAAGGTCAACGCCATGGGCAGCCAGCTCCTCGCCCAGCTGGCCGTCGGGCTGGAGGGACTGGGCGCCAATCACAAGGTCCGCGGGGTCATCCTCGCCGCCGAGGGCAACTGCTTCTCCGCCGGCCTGGATCTGAAGGAGGTGGTCGAACTCCAAGGTGACGAGCTCGTGGAGTTCGTCGGGTGCCTCGACCGCGTGCTGCTGGCGGCGTTCGCCTTCCCCAAACCGATGGCGACATCCGTGCGCGGCCATGCCATCGCGGGTGGCCTGGTGCTCGCCCTCGCCACCGATCACTGCGCCCTGGGCGCCGGTGAGTACCGCGTCGGTCTCACCGAGTTGGCCGTCGGCGTCCCGTTCCCTCGATCGGCGCTCGAGGTGGTGCGCAGCGCCCTCTCATCCCGCGCCATGCGCCGGCTGGTCCTGCGTCCCGACACCCTCGCCGTCGAAGAGGCCTGGGCGCTCGGCGTCGGTGACAGCTTCACGGATGATCCGGACGCCGCCGCCCTCGACTGGGTCCGCCAGGCAGCGCAGCTCCCCGTCGAACCGTTCAAGATCGCCAAGCACCAACTGCGTGAGGCGAGCCTGGCCCGCTGGACCGAACACGCGGCCTCCGATCGCATGCGGTTCGCCCAGCTCCTCCAGTCGCCCTCTGCCCGCGATGCCATGCGCGCGGCGCTGCCGTAGACGCCCTCAGGGCACGCGCACCCGCACGTGCCGGATCTTCAAGATCTCGGACGTATCCAGCGGCGTGACCCGCATCCACCGCACACCCTTGCCGTCTCGCGGCGGGAACGTCGCCGTCCGCTCGAACCACTGGCCGTCCGCCGGGACCTCCAGCTCGAGGGTCTGCAGCGCGGACCGGCCCGGCAACTCTCCCCACGCCACCTCCAGCCGCACGCGCGCCGTCGCAGCGTGTCGCGACTCGGCGGCGAGGGCGATCGTCACCTCAACGGGCTTGTTGCGATCAGCGAGCATGGCGCTCATGAGCCACGTCGCCCGGGCACCGGCGACCCATGTGAACGCGCCGTCTTGGTCAACCCCACGCGCCAGCATGTCGGGAGCGGAAATCCAACGGTCGCGGATTTGCGCCCCCGTGAACGTGAGATCCGTCGGGTCCATGCCGACGGCACCCTCGCCAGGGTAGGGAAGGGAGAACGTATGCTCCTCGTCGCGCGTGAGCCGCACCACGCCAGCTCGCGGCCACACACCCGCCAGGCGAACGTCCAGATCTCCGCCGAGGGCGGGCGTCTGCGACGGGATCCACGTCCACACGCTGCCACCGGCCGTGATCCCCTCCTCCGGCAACGGCAGCTTCCGTACATCGAACGGCAGCCGGTCGCGACCCCGCTTGAAGCCGGCCAGCAACAGCGGCGCCAGGGGCCATCGGCCGCCTGGAACGTGATGAGGACCGGGGTTCTTGACGCGCACGCGCCACAGCCCGGGCATGCCGGGGATCGGTGGGACAAGCCGGGACGGTCGGATCTCCTCAGCGACGAGGGGCAGCGGCGCTTCCTTGGCGGCGACCCGCGGCAGGCGCTCGGCCGCCACGAGCCAGGTCCGCTGCGCGCCGCTGTCGGCGATACGACGGCACAACGTGTCACGTTCGGCCGTGTCTCCGACGACGTGCAGCAGGCGCGCGGCCTGTAGCAGGCACGGCGCCGCGGCGCGGTCGTCGCCGCAGATCTCGCCCGCCCGTTTCCACGCTTCGATGGCCGCCCGATAGCGTCCGACCTGGGCCCCGTCGCGCGCCTCCATGCTCAGACGCCCCGCCTCCTCGAGCTGCTCACGGCGCGCGCGGCCGAGAACGCGATCAGCGATCTCCCGCGTCTTCTTGGTCGTCTCGGGATCCCACGCGGACAGCGACGGCATCCACGCGACGGCCGCGTCTGCAGGCTCGAGGCTGGCCAGGAGCGCGAGCGCGGCGTCGCGGACGCGGTGATCGAGGTAGAGCTCGTGCAGCAACTCCCATAACACCGGCACCACCGTCGACGACGGAGACGCGGCCAGGCCCTCCAGAAGCGGCACGCATCGCGACGGAAACAACGCCAGCGGGATCACCTGCGCCTCGAGTTCGGCGCGGTCGCGCGCGATCCCGAGCATGGAAAGTCCCAGGAGACCGAGGAACCGCTCCTCCCCGCCCGAGCTTTCCACCGCCTTCTCCAGGCGGCCGCGCCCGGAATCCCGGCCGACGCGGGCCAGGACGACCGCCGCACGGAGCGACACCGGAGCCGGACCCGACAGCAGAGCGCCCAGCTGCACGGCCCGAGGGTCATCGACGCTCAGGGCGGGGCGCGCGCACCGCGTCAGCAGATCCAGTCCGACGACGACGCTGGCCCAACTCGATCGCGGTGTCACCAGGCGCCATGCCGCCGCCGCGAGTCCGTCTCCCAGGAGGCTCTCTGCCTCCAGCGTCAGCACCCGTCGTGACGGCTCGGACATGGACTCATCGGCGACGTACGCCTCCAACGCCTCGCGCACGCCCGGTTCGCGTCCTCGCACGGCCTTCTGCAACCGGGGGCCGCGCTGCGACGGAGACAGGGCGGCGACCTCCTCCCCCAGGTCCGGGGTCAGCGCTTCTCCGTCGCGGTTTACCGTTTGGCACTCGGCCTTGAGGACGGCCAGCATCCCGCGCATGCGCGCGACCACATCCTCGCGCTCCAAAGCGATGTTGCGACGCTCGCCGGGGTCGGATTCCAGGTCGTACAGCTCGGCGATGCCGTCCGCTGGATTCCAGACGAGCTTCCAGCGCCCGTGTCGCAGGGCGTCGCGATTCGCCGACGTCGACGACAGCTGGGAGATCGTCCCCGGCAGCTCAGCGAGCTGCAGGTCTTCCGGCGCGTCCGGGTCCCCGTCGCCACCGAGCAACAGGGAAACGAGGCTCGTCCCCTGCATCGGAAGTTGGTGATCGACGTCCAGCAGATCGAGGACCGTGGGCATGATGT
>JABSRK010000519.1 GCA_013213915.1 Planctomycetota bacterium | reverse complement strand
CCCCAGGCGTGGTGGCCACCCCCCTCCCACTCAATAGTTCTGGACGTAGCTCTAACGACAATGGGATGCTGTGGGGGAAACAAATCACCCAGAAGTTCCTCCGGTTGCCGTTGAACCACATATTCTCCGGCGGCACTCCCCCCCCTGGGGGAAACGCCCTTTTCGTGAAAGCCTTTCTGGCCTGCGCGCTCGTCCTTGCGCTCGGAGCCTGCGACGCTCTGGATACAGAAGTCGCGAAGACGGCAGCGAGTCAGAGCGCCGCCAGCCAGGGCACCGCCACCCAGAGCGTCACCACCCAGAGCGTCACCACCCAGATCATCAACTGGGAGCTGGTCGAACGCGAGCGCATCGACCGGACGACCGTCGAGTTCACGTACCGCGCTGATCTCCAGAACGCCGGTCCGGATATGACCGGCGCAACCGCCTTCGCGCTGCGCGCAGGGACCGGCACCACCCTCGTCGAACCGACGCTCCGCTTCGCGCGGATCGGCAACGGCGCACTCGTCACCAGCAGCGACACCTTCACGATCCGCCATGACCGCGAGGTCGCCTTCGACCCCGACGCTGTGGACTGGCTGGTGCTTTCATACGGCCCCGAAACCCTGGTGGCCCGCGAGCGCTTCGACCGCGACCACGTGGACTTCACCTACCAGGCCTGGCTCGACAACCTGGGCGACTCCCCCACGGACCTGCGCGCCCGCGCCTACAGCACGCAGCCCGCACTCGAGATCCTCGACCCGATCATCGAGGCGGATTCTCTCGCTCCGGAGCAGCGCAGCCGCAGTGTCGACACCTTCGAAATTCGCCAGGACCGCAATTTCCCCTTCGACCCCGACTCGCTGCGCTTCGAACTCACAGCGGGCGACTCCACTGCACCGAGCATCGAGTTGGCGGCCCCCAGCGCAGTGCAAGCCGGGCAGCCGATACAAGCCACCGCAACCGTGAGCGACGACGTGGGTGTCAGCGAGGTTGCCTTCGTCGTAGACGGGCTGCTGGTAACGACGCTCAGTGCGCCGCCCTACGTGCTCTTCTACAACGCACCCCCGAATCCGGGGGCGGTGGTGGAGATCCGTGCGCAGGCGCGCGATGCCGCGGGCAACGAAGGCAATGCGCTGGCGTTGGTGACCGTGGTGGCCGGCGACGACCCCGACACCGTTCCACCGGTGATCGACGCCGTGCACGCGCCTCCCACGGTGGCGCCAGGTGAGACCTTCCAGGCAAGCGCGCTGGCGAGCGACGACCGGGGCATCGCGGAGGTGTGCTTTGCGTTCACGGGCCCGGTGCCTGTTTGCGACGACGCACCTCCCTACCAGGTTTCCCTTCAGGTCCCCGGTGATGCGGTTGCGGGGACGAGTTTGACGATCCAGGCCACCGCCCGGGATCTCTCGGACAACGCCGCGAGCGCAAGCGTCGATACGCAAGTGGTCGTGGCGCCCGACAACCAGCCACCGACGGGCGTCGTGATCTCCGCACCGGAGGAGGCCTACCCCGGGGAGCCGGTGGAGCTTCGGGCCGTGGCGATCGACGATGTGGGAATCCTGGACATCCGGTTCCTGGCCGACGACGTCCAGTTGGCCCGCGACGAAGAAATCCCCTACGCGGCGTTCGTCACGATTCCCGCCGACCTCCCGGCCGGCAGCCAGATCCGCTGGACGGCCGTGGCCAGTGACTTCGCGGGCGGCAGCACGGAATCGGATCCGGCGATCACGACCATCGTCGCACGCGCAGACGGCTTCGTGGTAGGCGAGGTCTACGACGCCTACAGCGGCTTGGCGCTTCCCGGGGCGCTCGCGCAGTTCGTCGGCGCGAGCGAGGTGACCCCGGACGTGGCGGTGCCCGCGTCGAGCGACTCGCTGGGGCGCTACCTCCTCCCGTCAGCGGAAGGCGATGCGCGACTCGAGATCACCGCGCCCGGATACACCTCGGCGTTTCGGCCGATCGCGGTTCCGGCGGGCGGCGTCGCGG
>JABSRK010000518.1 GCA_013213915.1 Planctomycetota bacterium | reverse complement strand
TGTACCGGCCGTAGACCTCCTTGCGCGCAAACTGGTCGCCGATGTTGATGCACATGCGGCAACCGTCGTGCAGCACGCGCCAGCACGTACGCCAGACTTCTTCGAGCGCGTCGTGGTACGCGTTCAGGTCCTGGTTGAATCCGATCTGACCCTGGCGCCCGTAGTCCTTCAACTGCCAGTAGGGCGGCGACGTCACGACGAGATGGACCGAGGCGTCTTCCACCTCTGGTAATCCTCGCGCGTCCCCGATGATCAACCGCTGCGCAACCGCCACGCCCCGATCCTACGGAGCGGCAAGCAAAAGAGGCACGCCTACGAACACAAGGTTGAACTGCACTTTGAAGTTCACTACCATCCCCCCCTCACAAATCACCGGCCCCCCGGACTGCCCTCGCTCGCCGGACGTACCGGCGGAGCGGTCGCGTCGGACCTGGCCCCAACGGGCCGTGTTCGTCCCGAACATGTTCGACGGGAGCGCTCACCGGGGGGCCGGAGTTTCCTGCACACGCTTGCTGACGACAGATGTCGTACATGGAGTTTTCCCGAATATGAATCCAGAACGACGTCTGTCGGTCACAGAGCATAGAAGCGGTCGATGACCAGCGCAGCGAGCTTGGCGCGATCCACCAGGCTGGCCCGCAACACCCACTCATCTCGGGTGTGGAAAGCGTCGCCGACCACCCCGAGACCGCACACGGCGGGACATCCCATCTCGGCGGCGAGCGCCGCGTCACTGCTGCCACCGCGAGATTCCTCCACCAGGCGGAGTCCCAACTCTCCCCCCCAGGACGTGATGCGATCGGCCATGCGGCCGACAGCGTCGGTGCGCATCATGGCCGCACGTCTGATCTGGTCTTTCATCACGGTCGCGACCAGAGGCTTGCCGTCGGGGTCGCGCAGGACGTTCCTGGCAGCGATGTCACAGAGAGCGTCCTCAAGATCCGCCCCCGTCTCCTCATCCGGAAAGCGATAGTCCAGTTCGAGCGCCGCTGTCGCCGCCACCGTATTCGCCGTCGTGCCGCCGTGCAGCACACCGACGTTCACGGAGACCCCGGTCTCGGCATTGGAGAGGGAAACCAGGTCCACGGCCTTGTGGCAAAGCTCGATCAGCGCACTCGCTCCCCGCCCCGGGTCCACCCCGGCGTGCGCTGCCTTGCCGGTGGCAGCGAGGGACATGCGGCCGAAACCCTTGCGGGCCGTGACAAACGTCGAAGATCCGTCCGCGTTGGGACGCCCGGCCTCAAACCCGAGGCACAGATGACAGTCCGTCGCCTCCGCCCGCACGAGATCGCCGGAGTGAGGAGAGCCGATTTCCTCGTCGGCGTTGATCACAACCGTGCACTGACGGTCCTCGAGGGCACCCGATGCAACCAGGGCGCGCAAGGCCCCGAGCATGACGACGATGCCCCCCTTCATGTCCGCAGCGCCTGGGCCCGTCGCCCGGGTATCGTCGAGGACGCGGTAGCCGTCAAAGCCCGCGCCCGCCGGGTGGACGGTATCGACGTGACCGAGGAGGAGCAGCCTGTGGCTGCTGTCGCTCGAGCGACGTCCGACGATGGTGCGCCCCACGACCCCGGTCACCAGTTCGGACGTCCTGAATCCCAGGGATGCGAGCTCGGCTTCGACCAGATCAGCGATCCGGTTGGCGCCCGCCGCGTCCCTGGTCTCGGAGGAAACGGCCACCAAGCGCTCCAGTTCCTGCTCGAGAAGGTCCTGAGCCCCGTCCAGGCGTCCGACAAGCTCGGCTTCCCGATCCGTCAGAGCCACCCATGCTCTCCTGAAATTCTCGTAATCCGCATCATTTGAGTCCCCGCCGGGTTGTCTATAATCCAAGATCCGGGCGCCGCCTGCGCTGCGAACGGGATTCCGGCTCCATTAGTCCGGAGGATAGCGACGATTCGACCGTAGTTCCCTCACCAGGGCACCAGCCCCACCTTCCCTTCGATCGGGCCCACACTGAAAAACAGGACACCCAAGTCCCCCCCAGAGGAATCGCACCCATGAACGGCAAACCCATTGTGATCGCCCTTTTCTCGGCCCTCGTGGCCCTTCCGGTGTGGGCTCAGACGCCACCCGCGACCGTCAGCACTGAGAAGAAGGCCGACGCCAAGTCCTGCTGCCAGGAAGCGAAAAAAGCCGCGGCATCAAGCTGCAGTTGCGACAAGGCCGCCACGACCGTGGTCAAGAAGGCCGACGCCGCCAAGTGCTGCGATGACGCCGCCACGACCGTGGTCAAGAAGGC
>JABSRK010000517.1 GCA_013213915.1 Planctomycetota bacterium | reverse complement strand
CCTGTCTCAACTATCATATGAAGCGCTGCGCAGGGCCTTGCGGGAGCAAGATCAGCCCCGAGGTTTACGCCAAGTTGGTGGCCGAAGCCGATCTCATGGACGCCTTGACCAATGGCCCGCTGTCCGGAGCCGGATTGGACGTGTTCGAGGATGAACCGGTTTCACCGGACAACCCGCTTCTCCAAATGGATCGCATCGTAATCAGTCCGCACCTGGCCGCGCCCGACAAGCGCGCCCAGGCGGACATGGCGATCGAAGCGGCAAATTGCATCATCAGGCTGCATCGCGGCGAGTGGCCCCGTGAAGCCGTTGTGAACGAGGAATTGCGCCAGGGGTGGAAATGGTGACTCCATGGGACGAGTTGCACCCCCACCTACCCCGGCTCAGATCGGGCTGGAAAAACAGGGCTGAAAAAGCAATTTCCTAGCAATCACTCGCGGCATGGGTAATTCCGTCTGCATCACCGCCTGGTAGAACCGAAACGGATGCCCCGGATCCCGCAAGGTCGTCACTCCGCGCGACAGGAGATAATCCACCGGCTTTTTCAGGTCGTTGACCGAATGAAAATGCGAGTCAAACAAACCCGGCGGAACGGACATACCGGAGACGTCGACCTGCTTCGTTCCCGGCGGAATCGGCACCGACTGCCCCACCGCCGTGATCTTGTTCCCCCGCACCATCACGATCGCGCGTTCCATCGGCTTGCCACCGTGACCATCGATCAGACGCGCGCCGACCAGTGCCGTCGTCTGGATTTCGGCCGGCATCCCCGGTGGATTCACCTCCTTCAATCCACCTGCATTCATGGAAATCGATATGAGCGCCAATGCCGCCTGGATTGCACGAGAGATCATGGCGCACATTCTTCCCCACCCGTCCGCGTGTTCCAGCCGTAAATTGAATTGCCTCCCGCCCGATTCACGGATTGGATGTGCGCCAATCCAATGAAGATCAGCGACATTCGCCTGCTGCCCCTGCGCGGCGCCACGCCTGACGGAGGTTGGGACGACAAGTTTCTCGATACGGAAAATAATCTGCACACGCTCGTCGAAGTGGTGACCGACGAAGGAGTGACCGGCCTGGGTAGCGTCTTCACCTCCGCCAAACAGATCGAGGGTTCTATCGACGTGATGAAGCCCTTCCTCATCGGCGCTTCTGCGCTCGATCCCGCCACGACCACGGAAAACCTGCACCAACAAACTTTCTGGCAAGGCCGCGGCGGCGCGATCACACACGCCATCTCCGGCATCGACATCGCGCTGTGGGACATCCTCGGCAAGGTGACGAAGCAACCCATCAGCCGCCTGCTCGGCGGGCGTCACCGCGAATCGATCAAACCCTATGGTTCGATGCTGATGGACGAACCTGACAAAATGCGCAAGTCACTCGAGGATGGAATGTCCCGCGGCTTCCGCGCCTTCAAGATCGGCTGGGGCCCCTTCGGTCGCGTCGATCGTCGGACGGACGAAGCCATTGTCCGCGCCGCCCGCGCCACCGTCGGCCCGGACATCGAGTTGATGGTCGACGCCGGTGGCTCCGATGCCTTCTGGCCGCACGGTTACAAATGGGCGATCAACACCGCCAAGATGCTCGCCGACCACGACGTCACCTGGTTCGAAGAAGCCCTTCGCCCCGACGACATCGACGGCTACGTGAAGCTCACCGAACACGCCCCGCTCCCGATCACCAGTTGCGAAGTCCTCACCCGCCGCCAGTCCTTCATTCCCTGGGTCGAACGACGCGCCGTCGACTACATCCAACCCGATGTCACCAAGGTCGGCGGCATCAGCGAAGAACATCGCATCGCGCAAATGGCCGACGACCATTCCATACTCTTCGTCCCGCATGGCTGGAACACCGCCGTAGGTCTTGCAGCGGACCTCCAGCTTGTCGCGGCAGCGGGCAACGCGCGGTGGGTGGAGTACATCACGCCTGCACCTTACATCGAAGATCTCCTAGCCATGCCGGTTCAGTTTGATGAGAACGGGCACATTAAGATTCCGGACGGCCCCGGACTCGGCGTCACGCTCGACCCCGAGCAGCTCGCCAAGGTGATGGACACCGCCCCCTACTTCATCACGCAGGACAACGGCGCCGGCGCGCCCGACATGCCCGGGGCGCCGTACCCGACGTTCGAGATCCAGACCTCGACCTGGCCCATCCCGCGGCGAGCCGCAGCGATGTCGACTACCTGCTGCGCGTGATCAACGAAGCCCTCGCCCACCCCCTGACCCCCGACGACATC
>JABSRK010000516.1 GCA_013213915.1 Planctomycetota bacterium | reverse complement strand
TAGGTCAGCGCCGGGTCCTGGCGGATGATGTGGGCGAGGCGGTCGCGGCTGACCCTGTCCTCGTGCAGCGCCGCCAGCAATCGCAGGACCGAGAGCTGGCTCGTCGGAACATGCTTGACCGTGATGACCTTGGGTTTCCCGAGAAACCAGCCCTGGAAGAACTCGAACCCGAGGTCCCGACAGAACCTGAACTCATCGTCGGTCTCGACCTTCTCGGCCAGGAGCTTCACCTGGTCACCGAATTCCGCGACGCTGCGCCGCACCGCGTCGTCTTCTAGCGCCTGGACGTCGATCTTTACCATCCCGGCCATGTCCAGGAGGGGACGCAGCTCTTCGCGAAACACGAAGTCGTCGAGGGCGATCTCGTAGCCGTCCTCGGAGAACTTGTGGACCATGTCCAGGAGTTCTTCGTCCACGGTCACGTCTTCCAAGACCTCCATCACGATCTGGTCCTTGGGGAACAGGGTCGCGTACTCGCAGAGCACCGAATTGCGCGTCAGATTGATGAAGGCCTTCTTGTCGCCCACGAGCCGCGACAACCCGATCTCGACCAGGGCGTTCAGCATGACGGTGAACGTCGCCAGATCCCCATCGATCACATCAGCCGTGCCCACGTCGCCGCGTCGGAACAGCAGCTCGTACGCAACCAGGTTGAGGTCGCGATCGTAGATCGGCTGGCGTCCGACGAAGACGTCCCGGCCGTGGACCGTGACCGGCGCGACTTCCAATAAAGTGTTCGGTGTCATACGACTTTCCAGCCGACTCAAAACCCGACCGAAGGTTCGGGTTTTCGGGATGGTGTGATTGTCCGTCTCTCTCTTTCTCGACCTCGGGGAACAGCCACCTCAAGGATGTTAGGGTCACGGCCCATGGTCCACGTCGAGGATCTCGGACTCGTTGACTACGAAGACGCGCGAA
The DNA here is from genome assembly GCA_013213915.1 of Planctomycetota bacterium. GTDB lineage: Bacteria > Planctomycetota. The sequence goes on along the minus strand of JABSRK010000516.1, from coordinate 1,350 downwards.
GACTCCAGCTCGAGCGTCTGGAGTCCCGCGTGCGGGGCGAAGCTCCGGACACGCTCTACCTGCTCGAACACCCCACGGTCATCACCCTCGGACGTGGCACCGACCCGCGCAACCTGAAGAACACAGAAGGGATCTCCGTCATCGAGACGGAACGTGGCGGAGACGTGACGCTGCACGCACCGGGTCAGGTGGTCGGGTACCTGATCCGGCTGTTGCCTGAGGATCAGCGCGACCTGCACGCCCACCTCCGGGTTCTCGAGCACATCGTCATCGACGCCCTGGCCGGGTTCGGCATCAGGGGCGCGCGGCGAGACGGGGCGACGGGTGTGTGGGTAGGCGATGGCAAGATCGCCAGCCTGGGAGTCGCCTGCCGGAACTGGTGCACCTGGCACGGATTTGCCCTGAACGTCAATGTCCCCCTGGACCTGTTCGAGGCTATCAACCCGTGCGGATTCGAAGCCGACGTGATGACCTCCATGGCCCGAGAGTTGGGCGAAAACGTGCCCGTGAACGACGTCAAGGACGGCTTATCCTCCGCCGCGCGCGCGGTCCTGTCTCCCGTGCGTTGATGCACGGGCGTTCGATCCCTATCGTGAGTCTCCTATGACCCAGCTCACAGAAGAAAATCTCCACTGGAAGGAGAAGGCGCGCGCGGTGGCCGAAGAGGTCGTCCGCCCCCTCTCCAAGAAATACGACGACGCCCAGGAGTACCCGTGGGAGGTCAAGGAAGCCATCCAGGAAGCCGGGTTGTTCTCCGTCTGGATCCCCGAAAAGTACGGCGGGGCTGGCAAGAACGACTGGAACCTGCGCAACCTGTGCGTCGTGGTGGAGGAGCTCTCGCGCGCGTGCGGCGGCGTCGGCGTGCTGTTCGCCGTGAACTCCCTCGGGTCGTTCCCCATCCTTGTCGGCGGCACGGAGGAACAGAAGCAACGCTACCTCCCCCAGATCGCGGCGGGCGAGAAGTTGATCGCGTTCTGCCTCTCGGAGAAAGGCGCCGGATCGGACGCTCAGGGCCTGCGCCTTCGTGGCGTCGCCGATGGTGACGACTGGCGCATCCACGGCGAAAAGAAGTGGACGACCAACGGCGGCGCAGCGGACCTCTACACGGTCTTTGCCGTCACCGATCCCGCGAGCAAGTCACGCCGCATCTCCGCTTTCATCGTCGAGAAGGACGACCCTGGATTCTCCATCGGCAAGGTCGAGGACAAGATGGGGATCCGCTGCGTACCAGTGGTCGAGACCGTCTTCGACGGCGTCAAGGTCGGCCCGGACCGGCTGCTCGGCGGCCGCGCCGGATACGGGTTCCGCCACGCAATGGGCACGCTCGATCTGGCGCGCCCCGGCGTCGCC
>JABSRK010000515.1 GCA_013213915.1 Planctomycetota bacterium | reverse complement strand
AGTACTGGCCCCTCGACTGAACCAGTTTGTGAGGGGTGCTCATGTTCCGTTAGGGTCATTTCCGGTCCTTAATCGAGCCGAAGGGAGGCTCGACCGGCCTCTCGCTGCGTGCTAGAGACCTGGAGAGAGTTTTGGCGAGCCGAGGCTCGTCGCCTCCACCTTCGGGCAGGAGCCCACGAAGCTGCCAGAGATCGCCATCAAGCCCTTGCCTGCAGAGGGAAAGCTGGCGGTCTTCCGGCCGGCCTTCACCAAGTACCTCCGCGTCTTCGACGTGCTGGTGGTGGCCACCGAGAAGACCGCCGATGAGAAGGTGCTGCACGCCGGGCACGTGCTGGCCCAGTACATCGACAACGACGAGGACGGCAAGCCCGACAACCCCAAGGTGGCCGCCAACCTGCGCACGCGCGGTGCGTTCCTGGCCATGGCGGCCCGCGAGCGAGACTTCCGCAGGCTACGCATGAACTGGCGGAAGCTGGAACGCGCCGGATTCGAACTGGGGCAGGACCTCTATGGAGAGGAGACCCTCCCGAATGGGCCGCCCCATGCGCGCAAGCGCGGGCGATTCGACGCGTCCTTGGAAGAGGTCCTGCACCTGGTGTCCCACGGATACGAAGAGGTGTATCCCAAGGCCCTTCGCTTCCGCGTGGGCAGCAAGCTCACCGACGCCATGGACCTGGCGCGAGGCGGGCGCTTCCGGCGCATCCCCGACCGCTACCCGAAGAAGGCCTGGTACCACTACGACGATGAGACCTGTGACTACGAATGCCAGGCAGCGGAGTACTTCTACTGGGCCTTGACCTCCATCCTGGGAGGCCAGGACTATCCGGGACGCAAGGAAGAGATCGCCAACGAGTGGGAACTGCCCACGAAGAAGCTCGTGGAGCAGCGCGACAAGGCGGTGTTCAAGCTGCTCACCGATCCCAAGTTTCGATTGCCCACGGCGCTCCCTGACGGCACATACGGCAAGGAACGGAAACGCAAGTAGGGAGGCGGCGAGTCGACCTGCGCGTCGCGCGCCGCGCCCGGAAACACGGAAGACCATGTCCCATCCACGCCGACTTCTGTTGCTGGGCACCGTCTTGCTGCTGCAGGCGTGCACTTCCCCGCCCGGCAGCGAGGTGGGATACACCCTCACCAGCGTCTCCCGCAACCTACGGGTCGACCACTGGAGAATGGATCACCAACGCTCCGGTCTCGGCAGTAGCCCCTGGTCCGTGACCAAGAAGACGCTCCACGGCGGGCGCCAGGAAGGCGTTGACCTGATCGAGGTGGACAACGGCGTCCTCCGCTTCACCGTGATCCCCACCCGTGGCATGTCCATTGGCCAGGTGGTCGGGGGTGACGTCCGGCTCGGATGGGACTCACCCGTCCGCGAGGTGGTCCATCCCCGTCACGTGGACCTGCAGGATCACGGAGGGCTCGGCTGGCTCACCGGCTTCAACGAGTGGCTCACTCGGTGTGGCGTTTCCTTCGCCGGACACCCCGGCGAGGACAACGAGCGGCTGCTCACCTTGCACGGTCGCATCGGCAACATCCCCGCGTCCGAGGTAGAGGTCGTCATCGACGCGACGCCGCCCCACCGCATCCGGGTGCGCGGACGGGTGGACGAGCAGATGTTCAAGTTCGCAGACTTCGAACTGTGGACCGAGGTCTCCACCGTGCCCGGCAGCGACACGCTCCGGGTAGTGGATCGCCTCGTCAACCGAAGCTCGTACAAGCGCGAGTACCAGATCATCTATCACACCAACTTCGGACCTCCCCTCCTCGAAGCCGGCGCGCGCTTCGTCGCACCGGTGGCGAAGGTCGCGCCATTCGACGATTATGCCGCCAAGGACCTGGACTCCTGGCGGACCTACCTGGGACCGACGCGGGACTACGGCGAGCAGGTGTACTGCATCACGCCCCACAGCGATAGATCCGGCCACACCCTGGTCATGTTGCGCAACGCCGCCGCCGACCGGGGCGTCGCCGTGCGCTACCGCACCGACAGCCTGTCCGGCTTCACCCTGTGGAAGAACACCGACACGGAAGAGGAGGGCTACGTCACGGGTCTCGAACCCGGAACCGGCTTCCCCTACAACCGCAGCGTGGAACGGGCGGCCGGTCGGGTGCCCACCCTGGCCCCGGGCGCGGACGTCACCTTCGCTGTGGACTACCGGGTCTTGCGCGACGCATCCGCGGTGAAAGCGACGCGCATGGAGATCGAGAAGATCCAGGGCAACCGCGCATCCCAGGTCTCCCGCACCGCTCCGCGCAACTGACTACGACTCCATCAC
>JABSRK010000514.1 GCA_013213915.1 Planctomycetota bacterium | reverse complement strand
CGGAGCTGGCCAGCTTGGCCTCCAGCCCCTCGTACTCCCCCGCGCGCCCCTCGGCCAGGATCTTGCGCTCGGGCTTGGATGCCGCCTCGTCATACAGGTAGCCCGGGATACCCAGCTCGCCCCCTACGCGCCCGCCGAGACGCCGAGCGAGCTCGACGCACTCGCCCATCGTCATGCCGCTGACGGGCACGAACGGGCAGACGTCGGTCGCGCCCTGCCGCGGGTGCTCCCCCGAATGCTGCGCCATGTCGATCAGCTCGGATGCGGTGTGAATGCCCTCGAACGCCGCGTCGCAAACGGCGTCGGGATCACCGACCACCGTCACCACGGTCCGGTTCGTCCCCGCACCGGGGTCCACGTCCAGCACCGTCGCCCCGTCGACGGCGTCCATGGCCGCCGCGATCTGGTCGATGACGGTCTGGTCCCGGCCCTCGCTGAAGTTGGGCACGCATTCGACGATCTTCTTCGCCATGAGCGAGTTGTAGCAATCGGGCCCCCGACCGTCAGGGGGGCCCAGGGCCGCCTCCCGGAGCGACCTAGGGCATCACGAGGATGATCGCAGCCATGGGCTTGGGCCCCGCGAGCGGGTCGCCGGCAAAACGCTTGCCCGAGAACGTGGCCAGTACCCGTGTCCCAGGAGCGATCTTCAGGTCCAGGGGGACCCGTTGCGACCGATCCATCGGCAGCTCGAGCAGGGTCTTGTCCGCCGTCCGCAACACCAGGCGGTCAGGGACGACGTCGCTGTGGAAACGGACGTCCAGCACGCCATCCACACGGCGTGTATCCCTGTTGCGAACGATGGGACCCGGGATCAGCATCGGCCCATTCGAGTGGAGCAGCCGACCGCTCTCGAGCTTCAACGTACGGGGCGTCCGCGGCCCAGCTGGCAGACCGCACGGGCGTGTTCGATCCGTGACCACGGGCGGAAGCCGATCTTCCCGCAGCAGGCGTGTCCAGAACAACTCCGGCACGGTCAGCACCATCTCGGCGGCGACGATCTCTGGGTGCTTGTCGCGCGCCGTGACACCGAGCACGTTGTCCGTGAGTTCGCGCCCTTTCGCGTCGAGCCCTTCGGCGTGCGGAAGCTCCAGGATGGCCGCGCCATGCGGGCGGAGATCAGGCCCGAGAACGAGCCGGACCGCCGTGCGCCCGCCGCGTCCTGCGCGCACCTCGCGACGCGTGGGGGCGTGAAACGGATGCGTCCACGCCAGCAGCTTCAGGCGCGCACCGGCGGGCACGAGAACGCGCCCAGACCCGCTCCCGAGCAGCCACGCAGGCCCCGCGTGGGGCGAATGGGGCGCGCGCCCGAAGAGCGGCGGCGCGCCGCCTCCCGCGGACACGATCTCGACGATGCCGGGAAGAAACACCCCCAGAGGATCGACGAGATCGACCTCCAGCACCCCCGCCCTTGCCAACGTGACCGGACCGAGGAGGAGCCCCCGGGGACGGGGTGCAGCTTCGAACACGGGCCGGCGGCCGCGATCCTGCGGCGTCACGTCGATGGGGATGTGGATGCGAAAGTGATCCCGCCCGATAGCGAAATCCGACAGGCGGCCGACCGGCTTGCCGTCGAGGGTCAACTCTGCATCCGGACGCGGCAGTCCCGTGTCTGCCGCAGCCGGGCGCGAGCCCTCGACGACCAAGAGCGACGGGGCGCGCAGGGCGGGCAGCTCGATACGGACCTCGCCCAGGTGAGGCGTGGCGTCCCCCTTCAAGACCTGGCCCGGCGCGACCGTGAAAAGAGCCGCCATGCAGACCAGGACGCGCACTGCCGACACTGCCCGGATCACTCCGTCTCTTCCCACCAGGCGTCTCCCTTCTCGTTCTTCTTCGCGGCGAAGCGCGAGCGGATCTGGCTCATCATCTCGCGACCGACCTCCGGGTCCGCCGGGGTGTCGTCGCCGCTGTCTGTGATGTGGAGGGTGTCGATGTCGATCTCTTCGAGGAAGCGGCTCATCGTGCGGTCCTCGTAGTGTCGGTTGTTCGATCCGAATTTGGCACAATTTTGAGACTCTGAGCTCGAATTCAAACATTTGAGTCCACATTTTGAGACTTTACGTCCTTCTCAGAATCCCAGAATTGTAGCTCGATTTGTGTTTTCAGATTTCAAAATGGAGAGCGACATTTAATGGGCTTTTTTGTCAGAAAAGGCTCAAAAACAGTCCTCGACAATCTGCCGTCATCGGGATCGTTTTTTGAGTCCTATCGGGACCCAAAAAAACGTGTCAAAATCGACCTCTCAATAAATAAACAAACCTAGAATTAACAGATCAAACCC
>JABSRK010000513.1 GCA_013213915.1 Planctomycetota bacterium | reverse complement strand
GGAGAGACCCGGCGGCGGCGCGAAAGCGCTGGACAGAGCTGTTTGGCGGTGAGTAGCGGTTGCCCGCAGTTGACTGAGACTGGAGGCAGAGCCCAGCTTGGCTTGCCCTGCTACCGCGCTCGCATGTAGACGCCCTGGGATTCCCCGCTGAGTCGTTTCAGCAATTCGGCGTCGTGGCCCGGTCCGACACCGACGGTATGAACGACCACACGAGCTCGGTCATTCATGCGCTCGCCTTCGCTCGCGATCAGGTCCGAATCCTGGACGCGCCCGGCCGTGGGGATCCCGTCGGTGAGCAAGACGACGGTGTCCAAGGTCATCTCGGGTGCGGCGCGCTGGCGACGGCCACGGGCGGTGTCGAAGACGGATCGGAGTGCGGCGTAGATGTTGGTCTTGCCGTCGGCGCGCAGCGCCTTGGCCCAGGCAATGAGCCCGCGGCGGTTGCCGGCGTCGAGCTTGATCATGCCCTCTGCGTAGGGCTGCAGGCCGTCGCTGTAGGCGACGACGTTCACCATCATCCCGCTTGGCAGGGCTTTGAGGGAGCGCACGAGTTCCCGCTTGGCGCGAGTGAGTTTGGTCTCGTCGGGGCTGCCGACCCCTGTCGTGCCTCCACCGCGGACCTTCTCGTTCATGCTGCCCGATACGTCGATCAGGTAGACGAGGGCGTGGCTGCGAAACCGCAGTCCGTAGAAACCCTGGCCGTTTCCGTCCGCCAAGAGGTCGCGCTTGCGTATCCGCGGATCGACCCGCTTGCCGCCATTCCCAGGGCGCTGATAGTGCCCCCGCTCGCCCTCCCACCACTCCTTCCAGAGAACGACGTTGTCGTGAAAGGTGACGCCCGTGAGGTGCCGCAGAATGAGGATTGCGTCCTGGCGCAGGCGCCCCGTTTCGGAGGGGATCCGATCGATGAGTGCTCCCACCGCCTGCTTGCCGCCGACGACGCGAAGTGACGCCATGCATGCCGCCCGTACGATGGCGAATTTGTCTTCAAGCCCGGCAGTCAGCGCAGATTCGCATTTCGGGCTTCCGTGATCCCCGAGAGCGTCTGCGGCTGCGCTGCGCACATAGGGGTCGCGATCCCGTTGCAGGACGCGTTCCAGGACGGCGCGAGCCTCGTCATTGGGGATGACTGCCAACAGTTTCAGGAGTTGGCGGCGGGCGGGATACCGAATCGCGCTGCTTGCGGCGTCGCGTAGCAGGCGCTTCATCACGCCGCCACGTTCGTCGGCGGGAACGGTCTCCAGTGACTTCTTGTATCCGATCCGCAGAACGCGGCACTCGCGAAGGAGGTCGTGCATCTGGCGACGGCGGAATGACACGTCGGTGTCGACGCGCTCAAGTTCGGCGTTCAGCAACTTCGTCTGGCGGTCGTCAAGGGACGGCTTCATGGACGCTTTCGCGAACAACTCCCGCTTTCTCTCGAGCTTGTCGATTTCCTCCTCGACGTCGGTGATTTCCTTTCCATTGCGTTGGAGGGCGTCGAGAAGCCGCGGCACGTTCGAGGCATGTGAGAACGCGGCCATGGTCTCGCTCGCTGCGAGGCGCCTGGGACCAGCCGGCCCCCTGCGGGCCTCGAGCCAGGCGTTGATGGCCTCTCGCGAGGGCTGCTGCGCGCCGGCCAAGGCCGCTAGCAGGGTGACCACCATCACGAGACGTGGCATGGCGGTGATCATACGCTTCGCCGACGGGCTGCTACCAGCCCAGCACGTACGCGAAGACGAGGGGTGCGACGATGGTGGCGTCGGACTCTATGAGGAACTTGGGGGTATGGGCCCCCAGCTTCCCCCAGGTGATCTTTTCGTTGGGCACGGCTCCGCTGTAGCCGCCGTAGCTCGTGGTCGCATCGCTGATCTGGCAGAAGTAGCTCCACAGTGGCGTCTCTTCCTTGAGATCCTGGTGGAGCATGGGGACGACGCAAATGGGGAAGTCGCCAGCGATCCCGCCGCCGATCTGGAAGAACCCGATGTCGGTTCGTGCGCGCTCCTCTCGATACCACTCCGCCAGGTGCATCATGGTCTCGACCCCGTTCTTGACGCCGTTGGCATTTCGCAGGCGTCCCATCATGCAGGCCGCGGCGTAGAAGTTGCCGAGGGTCGAGTCTTCCCAGCCCGGAACGAACACCGGCAGATCGGCCTCGGCGGCCGCCAAGAGCCAGGAGTCCTTGGGGTCGATCTGATAGTCGTCCTTCAGATCGCCGTTCCGGAGGACCTCGTAGAGAGCCTCGTGCGGAAAGAACCGTCGCTGTTGTGATTCCCACTGTTCCCAGACCGCCGACACGGGACGCTCG
>JABSRK010000512.1 GCA_013213915.1 Planctomycetota bacterium | reverse complement strand
GGGGATTCCCCGAGATGGGCGTGGTGGGGGCAGCCTGGGCGACGGTGATCTCACGGGGGATCGGCGGGTTGCTCGGGCTATGGCTGATGTGGGAGGGGGTCGTTGATGGGGTGTGTCTGCGGGCCTATCCGTTCCGCAAGCGCTACCGGTATCTGAAGTCCCTCATCTTCGTCGGGCTCCCCACGTCGTTGCAGCTGTCCGTCCGCGTCCTGTCGGTGTTTTTTCTTCTCAAGCTTGGCCAAGCTGCGTACGCGGGGCAGTCGGACGCGTTCGTCGATGGCACCGGGCTCTGTCTGAGGCTGGAGATGGTCGCCGTGTTCATGGGCCTCGGCTGGGGCGCCGCCGCGACAGGAATTGTCGGTCAGAACATAGGCGCGAGGAGGGTCCGTCGTGCCCATACGGCGGCGTGGATCCTGGTTGGCTATGCCACCCTCACCATGGGCATCGCCGGGGCCTGTCTCTGGGTGTTCAGGGATGGTCTGTTCTCCGAGATCGGCCCGGAGATCGCGGCGGAAGGTGTGTCACGCGGCATCGACTACCTGCGCATCACCATCCCGTTCTACCCGGTGATGGCGTTTGCGTTCGTGATCTCGCGCGGGCTCAACGGTGCGGGGAGCACCAAGGCGCCCATGATGATCGACCTGTTCTTCTACCTGCTCTTGCTGCCACCGCTTGCTTGCGCGCTGTCTGGCATCGGCGTCTTTGGGCTGTGGGAGTCTGACGCGCCGCGGCCGGAGGGCGTGTGGTGGGCGGCTGTTGCGACCCATTGCGGCGCGGCCGTGGCGTATGCGCTCGTGTGGCATCGCGGCCACTGGCGTCGCAAGAAGATCGCCGAGCTCCACCTCGATTGACGTCTGGGTGAGAGGTGGCCACTCGCGTGCGACCGGAGCGCGGCACAAGGGCTACGTGTTCGCGCGAGCACCGGATTGACCGATCCACCGACTTCGGATTAGGATGCGCTGGCTTTTCGCGGTTGGGACTTACGCGGCCGGTGCCGACTTCGGCATCCCGGTCGCGCTCCGCCTCCACCGCGCTTCCTTACCCGGAGTGCGAGTCATGGTGGATCGGATCCCCAAGAGGGAACGATTGATGAATCTGGTTTCGGCGTTGCTCGCGTCGGACGCACCGGTGGCGTTTCGCGAAATCGCGGGGCGGGTGATCGGCTACGACGATCCCGCCGGGAGCGAAGCGCTCGAGAAGCGTTTCGACCGTGACAAGGCAGATTTGCGGCGCCTGGGCATCCCGATCGAGTACGTGCAGTCCGACGGAGTCGGCAAGTCGGGGTACGTCGTCGATCAAGGGGAGGTGTTCCAGCAGCGCGTGACGTTCACGCCGCAGGAGCACCTGTTGCTGGCGATCGCCGGACGCGTTGGCGCCGCCGCGACCGGTGGAGGCGCCCTCGAGGAGGCCCTCAAGAGCGCGCTGCGCAAGCTGGCTGTCGACCTCGACGGGGCCGACTCTCTCGACGATGTGGCGCCTGTGACCGTGCTCCGCGCCCGGACTGGCGATCCACGCACCCTCGAAAACCTGAGCGTCCTGTCGCAAGCCGTGACGGCGAACCGCAGCGTCCGATTCAGCTACTGCTCGTTACACGCCGACGTCGCCGAGGGCCGCGAGGTCGATCCGTACGGACTCGGTTCTTCACACGGAGCGTGGTACCTCGCTGGCTGGTGCCATGTGCGGAAGGCCTTGCGGGTGTTTCGGATCTCCCGCATCGAAGGGCAGGTCCAGGTCATCGGCTCCGAGGCGACCCGCGCGTTCGAGGTTCCGTACGACTTCCGTATGGAGGAGCACGTCGGCAAGGAGGCGTGGGACCTCGGCGATGGGCAGCCGGTCACCGTCCGGCTGTCGGTCGAACCAGCGATCGCGACCGAGGGATTGCTCCCTGGCGCGCGTCTTGTCAGTTCCGAAGGGGGACGTCCCCTCCTCGAGGTCGATGTTCGGCGTCCCGGGGCTCTCGTGCCATGGCTGCTGGCGCGCGGGGGAGACGTGGCGGTGCTGGAACCCGAGTCGTTACGAGATTCCGTGCGTGCGGAGGCTGACAGGTTGCTCGCGCGGTATCGAGGAGAGTCCGCCGTCCGGGTCGCGATGTCGAGCGGGGCCCAGGGCGAAAGAGAGATCGAGGCATGAGCCAGATGAGCCTGACGCATGAGGTCGTGAGCCGCTGTCTCTCGCTTATTCCGCTCATCCGCGAGCATCAGGGGATGACTCTCGAGGAGTTGTCCCGCCTCTCGCGGTTGCCCAAGGAGCAGATTGCCGATGAACTCAGTCAGGTCTTGCTCATGTGCG
>JABSRK010000511.1 GCA_013213915.1 Planctomycetota bacterium | reverse complement strand
CGCGTTGATCGGTGGGCCAGTCGGCATCGGTAACGGTACCATCGGGCCATCGGACTTCGAGGTGTTCGACTTGATCTTCACGTTTGAGTGCGAAGGTCAGGTCCGCGGAGGACTGCGAGAGGTACCCGTCGCCTGCGTAGACCTCTGCGGTGCGTGTCGAGCCGTCGCTCAACTGCACCGTTACCGTTGCACCCACCCCCAGCGTGTTACCCGGCCTGCCACGCAACCGCACGGTCAGCATGCGTACGTCGGACCGGCCGCGGTTGACGAACGCCTGGGCCGGTCCGTCGTTGTTCGCCACGACAAAGTCTGTCCACCCGTCGCCGTTGAGATCCGTGGCGGTCAACGCCGTGGCGTCACCGGGAACCAGCAGGCCGCTACGATCGGGCCAGACCGGCTCAAACGTCCCGTCGCCGTTGCCGAGCATCAGCAGGCTCACACCACCGTCCATCCGCCCAGTCTCACGCTGGGGCCCGAAGAAGTTCTGAACCATGTAGAGGTCCAGGTCCCCGTCGCCGTCCACCTCGGTGAGCACCACGCCGTAGCCCGGGGAGATCTGCGCTAGACGCGGCAGAGCTTCGAAGGTGAAGCGGCCCGACCCGTCGTTCAACAGCAGGCCCGATTCGATTGTGTTCGCGGTGAACGTTGGTGCCTCGGACAGACACTGGGGCGTATAGATCTCGCTTAGCAACGCCTTGGCGAACTTGTCATAGGTGTTGAACTTGTCACCCAACGCGGGCGTGGCGTGCGTCGAGCAACTCAGGCCCCGTATAGGGACCTGTTTCTTGCCCTCGAACTTGGCCTCGATCAGCTTGAATCCGCCGGTGCCCTCGACGTCGGCGGCGTACAACTGCAACGGTTTGTTCTCGGCGACCTGGTACTTGGTGTTCAGTCCCAGGTTGGTCACGACATAGTCGATGTCACCATCGCCATCGACGTCGCCGGCGGCAATGCTGTTCCACCAGCCGAGCCGTTCGGCCAAGCCAGCCGCTTCGGTGTGGTCGACCAATTGCCCCTGACGGTTATTGAAGATCTTGACCGGTCCCCACTCGTGGGTGACAAGTAGATCAACCCAGCCGTCGCCGTCCGCGTCCGACCAGACGGCGCCGGTGACCAGGCCACTGAGGCGCAGGCCCGCGGCGACCTGGTCGGTCACATCGCTGAACGTGCCGCCGTCATTACGCAACAGTCGGCTCTGCGGCGTCAGGGGGTAGCGTCCGGGGATGGATCGTCCGCCGACAAACAGGTCTAGGTCGCCGTCGCGATCGAAGTCCGCCGCGGCCGCGACGCCGCCACTGTCACGCAGATCGTCCGGCAGGCTCGCCGGCGACTTTTCCAAGCGTCCGCTACCGTCGTTGAGGTACAGCCGGTCACGCAGCACCTCGTCGCCCGGATCACACTCCACGCCGCCGCTGACCACGAACAGATCCAGGTCGCCGTCGGAGTCCGCATCGAAGAACAGCGACGCCATGTCCTCGCTTTGCTCATCTTCCGAGGCCCACAACGGTGTGGGCCGGAACGTGCCGTCGCCCTGGTTGATCTGCAGCAGCCTGCCTTGGCCGGCCGCGGCGCCGAAGTACAGGTCGTCGTCACCGTCGTCGTCCACATCACCCCAGGCCATGCCCGGCCCCAGTTGTGAGAGCTGATAGGGCAGCAGCTTCTGGCGATCGTAGTCCCGGTAAGGCTGCTCGCGGTGCACGACGTGCTGCAGCGCATCGCTGCTGTCGAAGAGCGTCGGTTGCCGCTTGGGCTCTTTATTCCTGGGCGCTTGGCCCTGTGGTTCGCGGATGGTGTAGCGCCGGTCGGCGACCAGATCCTCGAACTGCTGGCGGTGGCCGCTGGGCCAGTGCACGCTCAAGCGATCAATTGTCTCGTGGGCGCCGAGCCCGAAGTGCACAACCGGCTCGCCGGCGGACGCAAACCCTCGCGCCAGGGTGACGTAGCGTACCTGGACGCCGTCGGCATTTTCGATGCGGATGGTGGCGCCCACGCCGTCGCGGTTGCTCTGCTCACCACGCAGTCGGATAACGATACGGTGGCCGTCCTGCGCGTTGTTGCGGTAGACGTGCACCTGCTCCTCGAAGTTGTTGACCACCAGATCCAGGTCGCCGTCACCATCGAGGTCGCCCAACGTCGCACCGAAGCTGGCAAGGGCGGAGTCGAGCCCCCATTGAGCGCCGACGTGCTCGAAACGTAGATCGCCCAGGTTCCGGAAGGCGAGATTCTTTTCGTCGAGTTTTGGCTGGCTCAGCCAGAAATGCCTGCCTTCGGGTGTCATTCTGCCGCCCAACCTGGCGA
>JABSRK010000510.1 GCA_013213915.1 Planctomycetota bacterium | reverse complement strand
GCGGCAGGAGTTAGTTCCATATGCCCTACGAAACCTACAAGCTCCTGCACGTGGTCGGACTCTTGCTGCTGTTCTTGGGAATGGGAGGACAGCTGCTCGGTGCTGATTCCGAACGAGGCCGCGCGCCGAGGGGCACCGCGATCCTGCACGCAGTGGGCCTGCTGGTGATGCTGGTGGGAGGTTTCGGCATGATGGCTCGGCTCGGCATCCAATGGCCGTGGCCCGGTTGGTTGATCGCTAAGCGCGGTGTGTGGCTGACGATCGGCGCGCTGCCGGTGGTGGTCCGTCGCCAGCTCATCCCCCACGGTCTGGCCTGGCTGGTCGCCGTCGTGCTGGGCGGGCTCGCCGCGTGGCTCGCGATCAGCAAGCCGTTCTGACCGGGCGGGCGGATCGCACCTGTGCCGGCGCGATCGATCAGTCGCCGGACGGAGCCGGCTGGTCGTCGAGGGTGAGAGCACCCCGCGCGAGCGCCATCGTGAGCCCGTCGACGAGCCCGCTCCGGTAGAAGTCGCGATAGCGCGCCAGGTAGCTTTGCAGCAGCGCGCGCGGGTAGAGCCGGCCCTGCGCGACCACCGCCTCCAACGAGTCGAGCGCGGCGAGATCGCGTGTCGGGTCGCTCCCAAACACCAGCAAGTCGGCCGGCGCCCCGGCGTCGAACGCGCTCGGCTCGACGGCGTCGAGCGTCGCGGCAGGTGTGAGCGTGGCGGCTACCCACGCCTGCTCGAGCGTGAGCCCCGCCTCGACGAGTAGGGCGAGTTCCCGGTGCAGACTCTCCCCGGCCACCTGAAAAGGCGTCAGCATGTCTGTGCCAGCGTGGATGCGCACACCTGCTTCGTGCAGACGACCGGTCACGTCGAGAAACACGTCGAGTGCATCACTCCACGAGGCACGGGCTTGCGGCGTGATGCTCTGCCGCGCTCGGCTCCAGTACAACTCGGGCACCCAGCGGGGCAGCCAGCGCGCGGCCTCGATCGAGCCGGCGGATTCGGGCCTCAGCATTGCGGCCACGGCTGCCAGGGTCGGTGTGTGAGCGATTTGGCGTTCCCGTGACGAGGCGACGAAGCGCGCGATCCGCTCGAGATCTACGTCGCCAAAGCCGCTTATCGAGTCCGGCCGCTCGCGCCTGAGGCCCGTCAAGTGTTGGACGTCCGTGATTGGCGCGCGCTCGAAGTGCGCGTCCACCGGAACATGGCCGACGACGGGTAAGCCGTGCTGTGCCGCAGCAGCGGCGACGGCGTCGAGCACGTCCGCCTTCAGATTGTCATAGACCTTGATGCACTCCACACCTGCCGCCGCGAGTTCTGCAACAGCTGCGTGCGCCTCCTCGACGGATGCGACGGGTCGATTGCCGCGCCCGGGCACGGGCGGATTGCCGTCGAGTGGTCGGCCGCAGCTGAAGATCCGCGGCCCCGGGTGTTCGCCCTCGACGATGGCGCGGCGCAGCTCGAGCGTGGGTCCGGTGAGGCTGCCCATGTCACGCACCGACGTGACACCGTGTGCCAGGAACAGGATCGCCAGCAGCTTGGTGTGGACGGAGAGGTGGACGTGCATGTCCACGAGCCCGGGTAAGAGATACTTTCCCGAGTATTGGTGCAAGACCAGGCCTGCGTCCTGTTCACCGCCGTCGCCTGCCTGGACCCGGCCGTCACGCACGAAAAGTGTCTCGCCAACCCGTCGAACTCCTCCCGGGGTCACGAGCGTTACGTTCGTGAACACCAGCGCCTCGGCCTCGGGAACTTCCAGAGCCGGCGGCTCGAGCACCAACCAGCTACCCAACCCGACCACCGCCGCAGCGAGGACCAGGCAGAGAACTGCGTAGAGGGCCCGGCGCATCGGCCGAAGGGTACTGTCCGAGCCTGTCACGACAAACGCGGGATCGGACTTCGACGTTTGCGCGACACGCGAGGCGCGCTGCCCGCGCGCCGCCTATTCGGCGGAGTCGCGGCCGCGCTGCCTGGCCCGCTACGACGCCGAGGGCAGGATCGAGGGAGAAATCATCAAGGCTGCCGCGTGATCCGCTTCGACGCGACCGGCCGCGGCGCCCTCGACGACACAGCCGCCGCCGACGACTACCGCTCCAAGCTGGCTGACCTCGACGCACCCGAGGACGTCGTGAAGGCCGTCGCGAAGGAGATCGACCGGCTCGAGCGCACCAGCAGCCAGAGCCCCGAACAGTCGTGGATCCGCACCTGGCTCGACACCATCCTCGAACTGCCGTGGGGCAAGAGCTCCGAGGAGACGCTCGACATCGACGCGGCCAGGGCCGTGCTCGACGCCGCCCACACCGGCCTGGACGATGTG
>JABSRK010000051.1:4082-15681 GCA_013213915.1 Planctomycetota bacterium | reverse complement strand
CCGCCCGCGCGGGGCACCGGGCCTTCCGCAAGGGGAAACCGGTAGCCGTGCCGGGCATCGGCAACAAGCTCGGCACCATGCTCGTGCGGCTGACGCCGCGCCGCCTCGTCCCGAAAGCGGTCCGGCGGGTGATCTCGGAACGTTAGCCGTTCACGACGTGGGACGGACGGCGTCCCGACAGGACGTCGACCACGCTCTCCGCCGCCATGGTGCACATGCGCATGCGCGTGGCGCCTGACGCGCTCGCCAGGTGCGGCGCCAGGACCACGTTCACGCAATCGAGGAGACGCGGATCGACCCGCGGCTCGTCCTCGAACACGTCGAGGGCGGCGGCGCCCGGGCGGCCAGAGGCCAGGGCCTCGACCAGCGCTGCCTCGTCGACGATGGAACCGCGTGCGGTGTTGACGAGAAGCGCGTCGGGTTTCATCAGCGCCAGTTCCCGGGCGCCGATCAAGTGACGGGTTTCCTGCGACAACGGGAGGTGGAGGCTGACGACGTCGGACGTGGCGAGCAGCTCGTCCAGCGAGACAGCCGTCCCATCGACGTCTTCGGGGAGCGGGCTACGCCCGTGCCAGAGGACCCGCATGCCGAAGCCCGTCGCCCGACGCGCGACGGCGCGGCCGATGCGGCCAGGGCCGACGATACCCAGGGTGCTCCCGTGGATGTCCCGGCCGCAGAGCAGGTCGATCTCCCACTGCCGCCACCGCCCATCGCGCACAAAACGGTCGGCCTCCGGAACGCGTCGGGCGGCCGCCAGCATGAGCGCCCAGGTGAAGTCGGCTGTGGCCTCGGTGAGGATGCCCGGAGTGTTGGTGACCAGGACACGGCGCTCGGTCGCAGCCGCCACGTCGACGTTGTCGAACCCGACGGCGACATTGGCGATGACCTTCAGCCGCGGAGCCGCGTCCATGATCTCCCCCGTGATGGGGTCCGTGAGCTGACTGACGATGGCGTCGACGTCGGCGACGCGGGCGCGCAGCGCATCGGGATCGAGTCCATCCCGGGAGTCGTGGTAGTCCACCTCCGCGTGCGGCTCGAGGATCGCGATGGCGTCAGGGTAGACGTAGCGCGTCACCAGAACGCGCGGACGAGATGAAGGGACCGAACCTGGCACCGTATCGATCAACTGATATCGACGACGGGCGCCCCGATGACGTCCGCCTTCGGAGTGACGCCGAGGCCCGGGGCCGTGGACGCCGCCATGCGGCCGTTGGCCCGCTGGGGCGCGCCATCGGCGTTGCTCACGGTCACGTAGCTGTTGAAATCGGTCGACGTGAACAGGAGTTCGGTGGGCGTGCTGTGCGCGAGGTGCGCGATCGCCGCCGTGGTGACGTCCCCACCCCACGAGTCCTCGATGGTCATGGCGATGCCGAGGCGGGCGCAGAGATCGCGAGCCTGGCGGGCCCGGGTCAGACCACCCAGCTTGGAGATCTTGATGTTCACCACGTCCATCGCGCGGTCGGCCCAGCCCTGCATCAGAGGCTCGATGCCATCAATGACCTCGTCGAGGATGAAGGGATGGTCCGTGTGCTGGCGGACGGAGAGGCACTCCTCGTAGCTGGTGCACGGCTGCTCGATGTAGACATCCACGTCGCGCACTGCGCGCACGACGCGCAAGGCCTCGTGCGCCAGCCAGCCGGTGTTGGCGTCCGCAATGAGCTTGTCACCCGGTTCGAGCGCCGCGCGGACAGCGCGGATGCGCTCCACGTCGACATCCGGATCGCCGCCGACCTTGAGTTGGAAACGCCTGTACCCTTCGGCGCGGTACCCCGCGACCTTCGCCGCCATGGCATCCGGGGCCTCCTGCGAGATAGCGCGATACAGGACGAAGTCCTCGCCATAGCGGCCACCGAGGAGCGTGCACACGGGCTGCCCACACGCCTGCCCGAGAATGTCCCAGCACGCGACGTCGATGCCTGACTTGACGTACGGATGCCCCTGGAGCGCCGCGTCCATGAGCAGGTTCAGGCGGTCGAGTTCGAGCGCCTCTTGACCGATGAGGTGAGGTCCGAGCTCCTGCAGACCAGCGCGAACGCCCCCCGCGTAAGCCGGGAGATAGAACGGGCCGAGCGGACAAACCTCTCCCCACCCAACGAGTCCGGAGTCGGTCTCCACGCAAACGAGCGTGCTGTCGAACACCGAGACGCTCTTGCCTTCAGACCAGTTGTAACTTCCCTCGTGGAGGGGCAGCTCTACCTTGTGGGCCGCGATGCGTGTGATCTTCATGCGTCTTCAGCGAGACCGAATCAGCCGCGTTGGGCCGGTTCATCGGGGATGGGAAAGCGAGACGTTGACTGCGCGGCAGACTACCATCATGGCGGCCCGAAACACGGTCGGGCTCGTGGAGATCATCATGAAACGCCCCTGTCCCGTCATCGCCTTCCTGGTCCTCGTTTCCTCCGGATACGCACAGGAAGGTCGCCTCACGCTCGAGAGCCTCCACGACGGGACGTTCGCCGCAGAAGGCGCCGGACGCATCCGCTGGAAGGAGGACGGCTCCGGCTACACCACCCTGGAGCCCGGAGCACGGGGCGGCAGGGACATCATCTCCCACGACCCGCGTACGGGCCGCCGGACGGTCCTCGTCCCGGCCGCCGAGTTGATCCCGCCGGGCCGTGACCGGCCCCTCCACGTCGCCGACTACGCATGGTCCGGGTCCGGTGATCGACTGCTCGTCTTCACGGACACGCGGCGGGTCTGGCGGCACCACACCCGCGGCGATTACTGGGTCGTCCACCTGAAGACGGGGAAGATGCAGCGCCTCGGCGTCGGGCTCGAGCGCCATCGGCTGCAATTCGCCAAGTTCTCCCCGGATGCTTCGCGGGTCGCGTTCGTCCACAAGAGCGACCTCTACGTAGAGCACCTGGATGACGGCCGGATCGTACGGCTCACCGAGGGCGGTTCGGACACTCTCATCAACGGCACCTTCGACTGGGTGTACGAGGAGGAGTGGGGGCTGCGCGACGGCTTCCGGTGGAGCCCGGACGGCAAGTCCATCGCTTTCTGGCAGATCGACTCGAGCGGCGTGAAGGAGTTCGTGCTCATCGACAACACCTCGGATCTGTACCCGCGATTGAAGCGCTACCAGTATCCGAAGGTCGGCGAGAAGAACCCCTCGGCCCGCGTCGGCGTCATCTCGGCGGACGGCGGCGAGGCGCTCTGGATGAAGGTCGGCGACGACACCCGAAACAACTACATCGCCAGAATGGAGTGGGCGGCGAATTCGAGAGAGGTGATCCTCCAGCACGTCAACCGGCTGCAGAACACGATCCGTGTCGTGCTCGCCGACGCTTCCACTGGAGAGACCCGCGAGGTCTTCCGCGACACCGACAGCACGTGGGTCGAGGTCTGCGATGACGTGC
The DNA here is from genome assembly GCA_013213915.1 of Planctomycetota bacterium. Taxonomy (GTDB): domain Bacteria; phylum Planctomycetota. Next base: position 12,319 of record JABSRK010000051.1, on the reverse strand, counting down.
ACTGGCTCGACGACGGAAAGCGCTTCACGTGGGTGAGCGAGCGTGACGGCTGGCGACACGTGTACGTCGTCTCCCGTGACGGCAAGCAGGTCGCATGCGTGACCCCCGGAAACTACGACATCGTGAGCGTGTTGCGCGTCGATGACGTCGACGGTTGGATCTACGCCATCGCGTCGCCTGACGACGCCACCCAGCGATTCCTCTACCGGGTCCCGCTCGCCGGCGGCGAGCCGCAGCGCCTCACCCCCAAGGGCGGCGGCGTCCATCGCTACCAGATCTCCCACGACGCCCGCTGGGCCGTGCACACGTGGTCTGAGCTGGGGGAGCCGCCACGGGTCGAGGTGGTCGCCCTGCCCGAGCACGGAGCGACGCGGTCCCTCGTCGACAACAAGCGTCTTCGCGAACGGCTCGCCAGGGTGGACCGAGGAGCGGCGGAGCTGTTCCAGGTGGAGATGGGCGGCGTCACGGTGGACGGGTGGATGATCAAACCGCCGCGCTTCGACCCCAAGAAGAAGTGGCCCCTGCTCGTCTATGTCTACGGCGAACCCGCCGGCCAGACCGTCCAGGACCAGTGGGGCGGCTACTGGATGTGGCACCTGATGCTCGCGCAGCGCGGCTACGTGATCATGAGCCTGGACAACCGGGGAACCCCGGCCCCCCGCGGTCGCACCTGGCGAAAAGCCGTGTACGGCCAGATCGGGACCCTGGCGTCACAGGATCAGGCCGGCGCGGTCCGCGCGGCCCAGGAGCGGTGGAACTGGATCGACAAGAACCGGGTCGGGGTGTGGGGATGGAGCGGCGGCGGGTCCATGACCCTCAACGCGCTGTTCCGTTATCCCGGCCTCTACCACGTGGGGATGGCCATCGCGTTCATCGCCAACCAGCGCTACTACGACACGATCTACCAGGAACGCTACATGGGATTGCCATCCACGAACCCGGACGGCTTCCGCGACGGATCGCCCATCACGCACGCGAAGAACCTGGAGGGTGACCTGCTCCTCGTCTACGGCACGGGCGACGACAACTGCCATTACCAAAATTGCGAGGCCCTGGTGAACGAACTGGTGAAGCACAACAAGCCGTTCTCCATGCTCTCGTACCCAAACCGCACCCACTCCATCAGCGAAGGCCCCGGCACGCGCAAGCACCTGTTCATGTCTCTGACCGATTTCCTCACGCGCCGTCTACCCGCGGGGCCGCGCTGACGGGACCGGCAGCCGGGTCAGGCAAGAAGGCTGTGAACGGGAGCACGAGGCTCCACGCTGGTGAGACGCTGATCGAGCCCCTGGAACGCGAACGTCAGACGATCGTGGTCGATGCCGAGGCAGTGGAGAATGGTCGCGTTCAGGTCATTCACGTGCATGCCGCCGGACACCACGTTGTAGGAGAAGTCGTCGGTCTCGCCGTGATCGATCCCCGGCTTGATGCCGCCGCCACACAGCCACATGGAAAAGCAGCGGCCGTGGTGGTCGCGGCCAGCGTCGAGCCCGCCCTGGCTGTAGACGGTGCGGCCGAACTCCCCGCCCCACACCACCAACGTGTCGTCCAAGAGCCCGCGGCGCTTGAGATCGATAACCAGCGCGGCGCTGGCCTGGTCCGTGTCCCTGCATTGGTTGGTCAAGTTGCGTCGGAGCAGCTTGTGCTGGTCCCAGCCGCGATGGAACAGTTGCACACAGCGGACATCCCGCTCCAGCATCCGCCGCGCCAGCAAGCAGTTGGCGGCATAGGTTCCCGGCTTGCGCGCGTCCGGACCGTACAGGTCGAAGACGTGGTCCGGCTCGTTGGACAGGTCGGTCAGGTCCGGGATCGACCGCTGCATCCGGTAAGCGAGCTCGTATTGGGCGATCCGTGCGCGCGTCTCCGCGTCCCCGGTGACGGTCGCCCGGCGGGCATTCAGCTCGGCCAGGTCGTCGAGCATGTCGCGGCGCGTGGCGCGATCGATGCCTGGTGGATCGGACAGGTAGGCGACCGGGTTACGCCCCGGCCGCAGCCGAACGCCCTGGTGCTCGCTCGGCAGAAATCCGCTCCCCCACAACCGCGCGAAGATCGGCTGACCGGGCTTCTTTCCCGTCCCCTGGGAGATCAAAACGACGTACGCCGGGAGATCCCTGTTCGCGGTGCCGAGCCCGTAGCTCAGCCACGCCCCGAGTGACGGCTTGCCCACCTGCTGGGTCCCGGTGTTGATCAGGGTGATGCCCGGGTCGTGGTTGATGGCCTCGGTGTGCACGGCCTTCAACACGCACAACTCGTCCACGATGCCCGCCGTGTGCGGGAGCAGGTCGCTCACCCAGCGTCCGCTCTCGCCGTGTCGGCGGAACGGTCGGATGGGTGCGTTCACGAGGAAGCGACTCTGCCCCGCCGTCATGCCGGTGACGCGCTGCGTGCCCTTCACGGATGGGGGCAGGTCCTTGCCGTGGAGCCTGGCGAGTCCCGGCTTGTAGTCGAAGAGGTCCACCTGGCTCGGACCACCTGACTGGAACAGGTAAACGACGCGGCGCGCCCGCGGGGCGAAGTGGGGCACGGACGGCGGGTTCCGGGTTGCCCATGGAGGAAGCCCCGCAACGACGCCCGCGGCGCCCGCCATCTTCAACCAGTCCCGTCGTGTCAACCGGTCCGTCACCCTCACTCCTTCGTGATGACCTCGTCGAGATTCAGGATTACCGATGCCACCACGACCCAGGCCGCACGTCTCGCCACAGAATCGCGTGCGCCGGTCAGCCCCAGAAGCGCACGCGCCTCCCGGGGGCGATCAGCGAAGTGCTTGGTCGCAACCTCGAGGCGGCGACGCAGAACAGCGAGTTCAGCAGCCTCCGGCGGACGCACGGCGGCCCGCCGAAACGCCCATGCCAGCCGGCCGTCGGTGTCGTCCAACTCCCTCGCAAGCGCCAGGTGCGCCAGACCGCGCGCCGCATCGACGAACACGGGCGCGTTGAGCATGATCAGCGCCTGCAAGGGCGTGTTGGTCCGCGAACGCTGCATGGTGCAGACCTCGCGGCTCGGCGCATCGAAAGCGGTCATGGCTGGCGGCGGGCTCGTCCGTTTCCAGAACGTGTAGAGACCCCGGCGACGCAGATCATCACCGAGGCTCGGATAGAACGCCTGCGCCGTGAACGCCGGCGCGTACCCGAAGTGGCTCACCTCGCGCCACAGTCCGTCCGGCTGCTCGGGGAACGCGCACGGCCCTCCGAGACGCCGTACGAGCACACCCCCGATCGCCAGGGCGCCGTCGCGCACGGCCTCTGCGGACAGGCGGTGACGCGGCCCGCGGGATAGCAGCGCGTTGTCCGGATCTTTGGCGATCACCGCTGGTGCGGCGCGCGAGGTCTGCCGGTACGTCGCCGACGTGACGATCTCCTCGATCAGCGCCTTCACGTCCCAGCCGCCATCCACGAAACGGCGGGCGAGGGCGTCCAGAAGCTTGGGATGAGTCGGAGGGATGCCACGCGATCCGAGGTCGTTCGCCGTGGCGATGAGCCCGCCGCCAAAGAGCATCTGCCAGACCCCGTTCACGGCGACCCTGGCGGTGAGCGGGTGGTCTGGCGAAGTCAGCCAGCGTGCCAAACCAAGGCGGTTGGGCGGCAGCTCGGCACTCATGGGTGCCAGGACCGACGGCGTGGCCGGCGTGACGGCGCGGTTCTTGTCGGGTTGGTCGTACTGTCCGCGCTGGAGCACGTACGTCGTCCGCGCCTTTCCCTCCTGCATCACCATGACCGACGCCTTGCCCGTATCGAGCAGGCGCCGCAAGACCTTGATCTCACTCTCGAGGGCGCGCGTGTGCTCCCCCAGCGCGGGGTTGGCGCGGCCAAACGCCCGGTTGATGACACCCCACTGCTCCTCGGTCCTTTCGGCGGCCGGGGCCCGCAGGGCTCCGGAGAGGTCCCCGGATTGGAGGTGCTCGTCCAAGGCCCGCCCCCAGGGTGCGTCCCCGTACGTCGCCAACTCCACCGCCGGGCGCAGCGCCTCATCGCCCACTCCTGCCCGCCAGGACGCATCCGACACCACGGAACGTATCGCCCCCTCCGGGTCGTCGATCACCAACAACGCCATCAGGCCCGCGGGGCCGCCGCGGTTACGGCAAGTGACCGCGAGCACGTTGTCGCCTGCCCTGAGATGAGCGCCCACATCCGCCAGCGCTGGTCGCCTCCAGTCCGTGACCCGCGCCACCTCACGGCCGTTGATCTTCACCACGGCCTCGTCGTCGCAGGTCAGGAGCAGGTGAGCGGCTCGCGGCTTCGCAACGAACTGGAACCGACGCTCGAAGCGGGCGCTGCCCAGGTCGTGCCGGCGGTGAGCCCATATCCACCGAGGTTTGCTCTTCGGCATCCGGATGCGCACACCCCGCGTCGCAGACGACAACGAGTCCCGCCGCTCCCGCTCTTCAAAGGCCGCCCGGGCCTCGATCAACGCCGGCGGGTGCAACCGATGGCGCTCCAGCGTCTCGAGGCGCGCACGCGCATGACGCTTCGCGTCCTCCGTCGTGCCCAGCGGCGGGTCGACCTCGAGCACGGGCGGGGTGTTGCCGTTTTGCGCGCCCATGCCGCGCACGACGGCCCGGTCGAAGAACGCATAGAAGCGGTAGTACTCCTCCTGCGTGACCGGATCGTACGGGTGGTCGTGGCACTGGGCGCACCGCACGGTCAGCCCCAGGAACACACTGGAGACCGTGTCCACCATGTCCGCGAGATAGATGACCCGATATTCCTGTGGCAACGTCCCCCCTTCGTGGGTGTTCATGCCGTTGCGCAGGAACCCGGTGGCAAGGCGCGTCCCGTCGTCCGCATCCGGCAGCAGATCCCCGGCGAGCTGCTCGGTGATGAATCGATCGAAGGGCATGTTCTGGTTGAACGCGCGGATCACCCAATCCCGCCACGCCCACATGTCCCGATGGTCATCAATGGAAAAACCGTTGGTGTCGGCGTAGCGAGCGGCGTCGAGCCAGGGCACGGCCATGCGCTCGCCGAACTCCGGGCGCTCCAGCAGCCGACCGACGAGGCGCGTGTACGCATCGGGAGACGTGTCCGCCACGAACGCGTCCGCCTCCTCGGGCGTAGGGGGCAACCCTGTCAGATCCAGGTGGAGGCGGCGAACCAGGGTGTACCGATCCGCCTCCGGTGCCGGCTTCAGGCCGACAGCGCGAAGACGCGCACGAACGAAATGGTCGATGCTCCCCTCAGACGCTTGCGGCGCGCTCCACGCCCAGTGGGACGGCCCCTGCCCCGGCGCCAGTTGGAATACGGTCGCCAAGAGGACCGGCAAAAACCTATATGCGATGGCCCGCATGGCAGCAATCTACCAGCCGGGGCCCCTCTATCAGGAGTCCGGCTCGGTCCTCGCTGGCCGCTTGGGCATCCGGTCGATCGCCGCCTTCAGGCGCTTGCGTACCGCATCGGCCTCGGGACTCGCGCCGGCGGCAACCACGGCCTGCTCCTCAGGATCGGCGGCGACGTCGAACAGGTGCCCGTTGCCGTAGAGCTTCCAGCGCTGGTCGCGGGCAAAGCGCACGGGCTGGGTCTTGCCGGGGCGCGGATTGGACCAGACGAACACCGAGTCTCTTGGGTTGCCCTTCTCGCCGCGCACCTGGGGCAGAAAGCTCCTGCCGTCGAGGACGTACCCCTCGGGCGCCTTTGTCTTCGCCACAGCGAGCAGGGTCGGCATGAAATCACTGAAGTCGATGAGATCATCGAGGACGCGACCGCCCTTCACCACGCCGGGCCCCCACGCCACGAGGGGCACGTGTGTTCCGCGATCGTTCGGCAACCCCTTGCCGCCCGTGACCTCCCGATTGCCCATCTTGGAAACGATCTTCTTGTTGGTGCCGTTGTCGCTGGTGAACAGGATCAGCGTGCGGTCCGCGACGCCAGCCTCCTTCACTGCGTCCACGATGCGTCCAACGCACTGGTCCATGTACGCCATCATGGCCGCGAACTTGTCCTGCCGTGTCGTCGTATCGGGGCGATCGGGCGTCGGCCTGAACGGGTTGTGTACGAGCACCATGGGGAAGTAGAGGAGGAACGGCCGCTCTGTGTTGCGCTTCACGAACGCACACGCCCGCTCGGTGAACACGTCGGGTCCGTAGCGCCCCTTGCGCTTGGAGTTCTCACCCCCCTCGCGAAGTAACGGGTCGGGGTAGCGCGGTCCGAGCTTGTCTACCTGCCACAGGCAATGCTCGTCAAACCCCGCCTTCTCCGGCAGCACCCCGGTGCCGGCGAGCTTCCCGTAGTGCTCGGCAGCATACAGCTGCCACTTGCCCACGACCGCGGTCCGGTATCCGGCCCGCTGGAGCAGGTGCCCGAAGGTGACCTGGTCCGGCGCGAGCACGCTGAAACGAACGTAGTTTCGCAAGTTGCTCTGGCCGCTCATGATCTTCACGCGAGACGGAGTGCACAGGGGCTGGGAGTAGCAATGCCGGAAACGCGCCCCCTCCTTCGCCAGCGCGTCGATGCGCGGAGTCTCGTAGCTGGTGCCGCCGTAGCATCCGAACGCCTCGACGCCGACGTCGTCGGACATGATGAGGACGACGTTGAGCGGGCGCTGTTGGCCGACAGATGCGGGCACGACCACGGCGAGTACACAGAGCATTCGGAAGAGGGGCATGCTCCGTATGGTGCCCGGCGCACCCCCCCACGGGAAGCCTCTCCCCGTTCACCTCTGGGCACGGGACGGGTTTCAGGGCATGCTGCCCACCATGGCTGGCCAGACTCCGGAACCGGGATCCATCGGATGGGTGGACCTCACCGTCGATGACGCGTCATCCATCCGAGACTTCTACGCAGAGGTCCTCGGCTGGGAGCCCGAGCCGGCCCCCATGGGAGGCTACGACGACTACAACATGTGCGACGGTGGAGGCACGCCTCGCGCTGACGTCTGCCATCGGCGCGGCGCCAACGAAGCCCTCCCCCCCCGTCTGGATGGTGTACTTCACGGTCTCCGATCTGTCCGCCAGGCTCGCGGCGGCCAACCGACGCGGCGCCCAGGTGCTGGTCGCACCGAAGCCGGGCTCGAACCCGTTCGCCATCATCAAGGACCCGGCGGGCGCCGTGTGCGCTCTCTACGAAGTGAAAACCCCTGGAGACAAAGAATGATCCGCGGCGCCCTCTGCCTGCTCGCCCTGCTCGCTTCTTCAGTCCCAGCCCAGGATGATCCCTGGGTCGTCTACCCGGGCGGCACCGGAGGCGGCGCCGGAAAGCACATCGTGCTCATCGCCGGTGACGAGGAGTACCGATCCGAAGAGGCCATGCCCATGCTCGGGCGGATCCTCTCGGTGCACCACGGGTTCAAGTGCACGGTGTTGTTCTCGACCAACCCGGAGACGGGTGAGATCGACCCCAACAACCAGACTCACATCCCGGGTATGCGCCACGTGGCGGACGCCGACCTGGTCATCGCGTTTCTCCGGTTCCGCGAATTGCCCGACGAGGACATGAAGCACTTCGACGCGTTCGTGCAGAGCGGCAAGCCGGTGATTGGGGTGCGCACGTCGACCCATGCCTTCCGCTACTCCCGCAACAAGGAAAGCCCCTACGAGAAGTATTCCACCGGAAGCCGGGCCTGGAAACGGGGATTCGGAGGTCACATCCTCGGTGAGACATGGGTCAACCACCACGGTCACCACGGCCGACAGAGCACCCGGGGCGTCATCGAACCCGGGCAGGAGAAGCACCCGGTCCTGCAGCACGTGAAGGACGTCTGGGGTCCCACCGACGTCTACGGGGTACGAAACCTGCCCGACGACGCGGTGGTCCTCTTGCGCGGTGCCGTCATCGAGAACATGAAGCCCGACGGCAAGCCGGTGGATGGAAAGAAGAACCAGCCCATGATGCCATTGGTGTGGACGCGCAGTTACAAGACGGACGGCGGCGTGCCCGCCCGCTCCATGTGCTCGACCATCGGCGCCGCGTCCGACATGGCGAGCGACCACTTGCGCCGCGTCTTCGTCAACGCGTGCTACTGGATGCTCGACATGGAGGTCCCAGCCAACGCCAAGGTCGATCTCGTCGGCTCCTTCAATCCGACGCCGTTCGGGTTCGGCAAATTCCGACAGGGCATCTACCCCCGTGATCTCCGGCTCCCGACGATCCCCCCGAAGTAGAGGCTCGCCCATGAAACGCGCAGCTGCGCTCCTGCTGGCAGCAGCGGCCCTGTTGTTACCGGGTTGCGCCTCCACCGGCGCGGACGAGGCCCCGCGGCTGCCCAACGTCGTGGTGATCCTCGCCGACGACATGGGGTGGGGCGAT